>JBGSSC010000119.1:0-5148 GCA_041737265.1 Terrimicrobiaceae bacterium
TGCGCGCCGGAACCACCTTTGCAAAGGAGAACGATGCTTTGCCGGAATGGACTTCACGCCTCGAATCCCGGCGGGTGGCGGAGCCTTCCGCGCCCTCATGGAACCTGGCCCTGGTGGAGGCAGGGATCACTCCACCGGACAGCCTGCCAGCCCCCATGGATGAGAAAACCATTGAGGCCGCCCTGGCTGCAGCCGAGGCCTCGAAGGATTTCCCTTCAGCAGCCCTCCTTGCAGAAAAGCTGACCCGCGGCACTGAAGCATCGTTGGAATCGTTCCAGCGCCACGCCCACCTTCTTGAGGCGGCAGGCAAACTTGAGGAAGCTTCGCACGCCTGGGATCTGATTACGCTTCGCTTTGCCCGCTCGGGAGAAGCCCACGCTGATGCGGCCGCCTTTCATAAACGGGCGGGAAACCCCTCAAAAGAAATCGCCGGTTGGAGAGGATCCTCCCTGCTCGGACCGGTGCCGCCCTGGGCCTTGCTCCTCCTTGGCCGGTCGGCCCTGGCCGGGGGAGAGCGTGAGCGCGCTGTCACGGATTTCTCCAACCTTGTTTCAAGGGTCCCGCCTTCGCCTGAAAAGAACACTCTTCCTTTTCCTCTGCCTCCACGGCTTCAGTCAGCACAGCTGCCATCGGAAACTGATCCGCAGGGATGTCGGCTCCTCGCTCTGCGCGAGTTGGGCAAGCTCCTCGCGAACAGCCCTCAGGCGCGGGAAAAGCTGACGTCTCTTGCCGGGCGAAGCCCACTGGATCGTGCCTGGACATTCAGTGCTGCCGGGCTTGCCGGGCCGGCTCTGGACACCCTGGAGCCTCTGGCCGCAGACAATGCCGCTGCAGCACATTCGTTTATTCTACTTTGCATGGAATTCGGGGAGTTTGCGCGATTGAAGGCATGGCTTGCGGAGAGCCTTCCGGCACGCTGGGAAGTGTTTCTTGCAACAATACCGCAAATGCTGGAAGCCGGATGGAGGCCCGGGCCCGATGCCGTGGAGATACTTTTTGCCGATGCCCCGCCCTTCGCCAGCGTGCAGTTCGCGGGGATTCTTGCCGGAGCCGGCCTGGTGCGGGCGGCCGTTGGGATGGGGATCCCGGACAGTTTGACCGGGGATGAGCGGGCAGAGGCACTTTTCCGCCTGGCGGGCTGGCAACTCGCAATCCGGGAACCGGAGGCGGCTTCCCATACCTTGCAGACCATGCTCGAATCCACGCTGCCTGCCGGCTCACTGGAAGCACCATTCTTTGCGGCTCTCCGCGCATTCTGGCTGCTCACCGGAGATCCCGACAAACAACGGCTCGAGGAAAAAATTCTCTCCCGTCTTGCACCCGTTCCCCCGGCATTTCACGCATCCCGTCTGCTCTTCGCGGCCCTGCGCGACCAGCGCTCGGATTTCCGCCGGGAAGCTGCCGCCTGGCTGGACATGGCCCCCCAGTTTCGCCCTCCGGATGGCGGCCTCTATGCGGTAGCCCGGGAAGGTGCGCAGTTGGAACGTTGGAACCTGCCACTCGCCGAACGGGATCTTTTTCGAATTGCGCTTGAACGCGACGACGCCCTCGCCGCACTGAACGGGGACTCCCAATCCGTGGCGGCACTCGAAGCCGCAATTCTGACATCCCGGTTGGCGGAGGCAGGACCGGAGGAAGCCCGGTTCCTTGCCTCCGAGTGGCATGCCCGCGGGGCAAGTCTTGCGGACCTTGCCAAAGCCTCCGCGAAAGCGGCGGGATCCGGTCGGATCGCCTCAGCCCGCGTCATCGCCGAACATTGCTTCCTCGCTGCTCCCACGGAACCGCAGGCGTGGACACAGTTGCTCTCACTGGCCGGCCTCCCGGAGGGATTCTCGGAAGTCCCGTCCTCCTGGTTCCTCGCCGCACCAACGGAGGCGCGGGCGAAAGTTCCGACTCAATCCATCCAATTGCTCACGGGGGCTCTGGCGTCACAGGGCCGCCGCAGCGAGGCCCTGAAGATCCTTGCGGCACGAACAACCGGCGGGGATCCTGGAGGACGCTTGGCCCTCGAGAAAGCATCCCTCCTTGTTGACGAGGGCCGCTCCCGTGAAGCGGCGGGGATTTTGGAGAAGACCGTCTTCTCCACCGAAAATTCCGTGGAAGCCGACCGCTTGAAAGTTCGGATTTACCCGGCCCGGAAAATCGAAGGCCTATCCCCCCTGGAGCGCCTCGTGAATGCATCCCCGCAATCCGCAAGCGATGCTCTGGTCGCATTTCTCGCCACAAACCCGTCGCCAATTTCGCGGCTGGGTGCCTGCGAGGGGTTGCTCGATACGAACACTCCCGCGGTCATTTCCCTGAAAGACGGCGAGGCAGAATCACTCATCGATCCGGCCCGGAGTGCACCTGGCCTCGCTGCACGGTATTATCTGGCCCGCCACCGGATTGCGGGCTTGCGGGGGATGACCCCGGCTCTTGTCAAAGAAATGAGCCAACTCGGGGATGCCGGCGATCCCCTCGCTGTGGAAATCCTCCTCCGCATCGCAGTGGACACGGAAGACTCGAACTTGATCAATCAACGCATCGACCAATTCCTTGCATCCGACAGCGTGCTCCACTCATCAATCGAAGGCCTTGCGAAGACGCTGCTTGCCAAAGAGCGCCATGCAGAAGCAGCCCGCGTCTTCGCCCTGCTGGATGAAGACGGGATCATGGATCACGCACTGGCGCTTGCCTATGCAGAAGCGTTGTGGAAATCGGGCCGGAGGGATGAGGCCATTCGTATCGCGGAATCTTTCGCAATGGCGGCAAAGATCGACCCATCGCTCCACACATCCCTGGCGGCATTTCATCTCTCCGTGGGGAGACCGGATGCCGCGATCCGCCATCTGGACGCCCCGGGCCAGCCGGGCAACGCTCTGCTGAAGTCCTTGCCGCTTCGGGAGGAAGCGGCAAGGTTGTTTGCAGCGAGGATCCGCCCGGAAGGTCAGGGCGATTGAGGAGGTCCGGCTGCCGGAGGATTCAGAGCCACCCTCAGCGGTTCTTCGGTACGAAGGTGAATTTCCCGTTGCGGAAAGGCAATTTCGATTCGGGCATCGCGGAAGACCCGGTCGATGGCCAGCCTGATGCGGCTGCCTGTTTCCCGCAAATCCGATACCCGCAAGTCGACCCAGTAATAAACTGCAAAAACCAGAGCACTGTCCCCGAAGTCCTCAAAAAATGTCTGAGGCTCCGGGATGTTCAGAATCCCCGGTTGCTGACGGACAATGTCCATTAACAATTCAATGACTTTTGCAGGATCGGATCCGTAGGAGACACCCACCCGCAACTCTGCCCGGTGGTGGGTGTCGGAGAGCGTCCAATTGGTCACCGTCTTCTCGAGAAGGAAGCTGTTGGGAATGAGCACCTCAACTCCATCCACCCGCAAAACATAGGCGCACCGCGTCCCCAACGTGAGCACCCGTCCGCGATGCCCGTCGACCTCAATCGTGTCACCGGGCTTGATCCGCCGCTCCGCTGTGAGAAGGAGGCCGCTGATAAAATTGCTCATCATCGTCTGCGCTCCGAACCCGATCCCGATAGCCAGAGCGCCGCCGAGAAAAGCAAAGGCTGTGAGCGGGATGTGCAGGTAATGCAGGGCGGAAAGCAGCGCAACGGCCGCGAGTCCGAAAAATACGAGCCGCTCGATGGATGCCGCACGGACGGGCTCCGCACCGAATTTTTCACGGGCACGGGCTCCCGCAATCCGGCCCAGCCAGCCTGCGACGAGAATTCCAAGCAACAAGCCCAATGCCGCCGAAACGAGTTGTCCGAGCGAAACACCGCGATGCCTGACAACCGAGCTTCCGTCGGCAGAAACGAGTTTCTCCTCGGTGGTAAAGAGCTCGGTCTCCCAGATGTTTTTTGCCCAGCCTGCCACTTTAAATCCGGTCCTTACCGTGCGTTCGCCCAGTGTGCGGGAAGCCAGGCGGGCGCTGGTCTCTGCGCCCAGCGTCTCGGTGAAGTCGGTCACGCTTTCCAAAGTCACCGCGGAAGTTCGGAGCAGGCGGTCGCGGGAGTCCAGGATTTCTCCCCTCTGTTGTTGAATGCGGCGCAGAGGCGGCTCCTTGGCCTTGGGTGTAGCCGCATACTCTGCAAGTTGGCGTGCCGTCTCGGTGGTTGTGGTCTGAATTTGCTCGCGGATGGGAACCAGATCAGCTTCCAGCAAACGCAGCTCATCGCGCAGGAATTCGAGCTGCTCGGTGGACTCGGGATTCTGAACCACCCGGGCGACTCCTTCCCAAAGTTGACCGGCCTTCTGGATCACTCCGAGCCAGATCTCCAGCGAGCGCACAGTTCGAGCGGCAAGGGCCGCATTTTCCTCGGCCAGCCGCCGGGAAGGATCCGCTGGCGTGCCAGGGTCGGCCTGAGGCACATCCTCAGCCAGTTCGGCATTGAGCGCTCGAGCCCGCTCAAGAGCCTCGGACACCTCGGAAATTGCCTCGCGACTCTTGACTCTCGCTGCCTCCACCCGCCTCGGGCTGAACATCGAATTGAACCCGCTCACATCGAGCGCGTTTTGCTTTTGGGCCACGAGTCTGGTGAGATACCTGCGATCCAGTTGATCGGAGTAAAGCCTCCAGGCCTCGAGGAAGACCTGCGAGGAAGCGGCTTCCTCGCGGGCCGTCGCCAACTCGACAAGCAATACCGCTCGCGAACGGGACGCCTCTCCCGCGGAATCGGCCTCCTCGCCCGCACGCCGCAGATCCTTGGAAGCCCCTTCCAGGCTGCTGCGCGCCCGGTCGAGCGACTGTTCTTCCAGACGGATCTGTGTTTCCAGCATTCGCAGACGGTCCCGGAGAGGAGCGATCTCAAGCCGCAGGGCGTCCGCCTCGTCCTCCGATCGCAGCGGCGGAGGAGGAGGAAGCTCGTCAAATTCCTTCAGCTTGTTCGCATTTCGGATCACCGAAGTGAGCGCCTCACCGGCAGAAGCGTAGTTTGCAGCCACGGCCGCCATGTCCGCCTCGAAGTCCAGTGCACGGGTTTCGGGAAGGCCGGCTTCCGCCAGACGGGATCGCAACTTTGCCCCGTCGAGGGAGGCAACCGCTGCCGTGGCCTGGTCAGCCTGAGCCTTGGCCCATGGCAACTGTTGCTCGGCGGCTGCCTCTCTCGAAGCCGGCGTGGGGGTGTCGGTGGCGTTCTGGGAGAACGCCGGGCAGGCAGCGAGAA
>JBGSSC010000166.1:0-4092 GCA_041737265.1 Terrimicrobiaceae bacterium
CCGCGACGCCGGCTACCACACCGGCTACATCGGAAAATGGCACCTCGCCGGGCATGACCAACCCAAGGGACCCGTCGCCCCCCACCGCCGTGGCGGCTACGCGGAATGGCTCGGGGCCGAAGTGCTTGAGGCGGTATCGACCCCCTACGGTTGCACCGTCTTCGACGGAGACGGTCGGGAACTCCACCTCCCGGGCTACCGCGTCGATGCCCTCGCCGATGCCGCCATCCGCTTCGTCAACGCCCACCAGGACCGCCCGTTCTTTTTGTTTGTTTCATTCCTAGAGCCCCACCAACAGAACAACCAGGACGACTTCCCGCCGCCGCAGGGCACGCGCGAACGCTACGTCGGACGCTGGTCACCGCCCGACCTTGAAGCCCTCGGCGGCAGCTCGGCCCGCCACCTCGCCGGCTACTGGGGCATGGTCAAACGCATCGACGAGGCCTACGGGCGCTTGCACGACGCCCTCGCCAGCCTTGGACTCGCCGAGAACACCGTGACGCTCTTCACGTCGGACCACGGTTGCCACTTCCGCACCCGCAACAGCGAGTTCAAGCGCTCCTGCCACGAGTCCTCGATTCGTGTGCCTGGCGTTCTCACCGGGCCGATGTTCGCGGGTGGAGGGCACCGCACAGAACTCGTCAGCCTCATCGACTTTGCTCCAACACTCCTTGATGCCGCCTCCATCCCCGTCCCCGATTCCATGCAGGGCCGCTCGATTCTTCGCCGCCTCCGCGACCACTCGGTCCCCTGGCGCACCGAAGTCCTCAGCCAATTTAATGAGGACGATGGCGGCACGTCCCCTCGCATCCGCCGCGTCGGGCGCATTCTCCGGACCGCGAGGTGGAAGTATTGCGTCTCCACCCCAGCCGAGAACACCACCCTGCGCCACTATCCGGAGTATGCGGAGACTCATCTCTACGACCTGGAACACGACCCCTACGAACTCCAAAACCTCGTCCACCTCCCACAGGCCCGCGCCGTTTGCGACATCCTCCGCGACCGTCTCCTCACCACCATGGCCGAAGTCGGCGAACCCGCTTGCCGAATCCTCCCCGCCGAACCTTCCGATCGCCCCGGCCAGCGCCAACTGGCACCCGGGACGGAATAACCCGGTGGATAGGCCACGCCCACGCCTCGCCCTCTCGCCCTCGCGTCTCGCCCCACGGATTCAGGGCTCCGACGGGTTTCGGATGGAGCGACAGGGGCTCATCCCGTGGCGGCTGGATTCCGCCGCCGAGCCGTTCTTTCCCGGCGAACCTCGCTGATGCCTTTCCTGTTGATTGTTTTTCCTTGGTGTGGGAAATTCCCACGATGGAAATGGTGACCACGCTCGATGCCCGGCGACGGGGAGTCTTTCCCCTGCCGTTTCAGCCGGGTGATGTTTTGGTCAAAGAGAACCAGAGCGGTGATATCATCACATTCCGGCTGCTGAGACCCGCCGAGGCTCCGATGGTGAAACCCCGTCGGCGGGCCGGCTTCACCATGCTGGATCTCAGCCCGGTCCCGCCCGAACGCATCGCGGCAGCCGTCCGGGCCGAACGGGATTCCCGGTGATCCCTTATTGGGATTCCTCAGCCCTCATCGAGGCAATCCAAAACCTGGAAGTCCGCAAGGCTCTGCGCCGCGGTGGCGGATTCACCCGCCCCCACACCTTTGCGGAAATATTCTCAACCCTCACCGGGGGACGTCTTGGATTTCGTTGCCCAAGCCGCGATGCCTCCAAAATCAACAGAGAGCTGGCCTCGGATCTCAAAACGGTGGAGCTTGACCGGGACGAGACTCTCACTGCGCTGGCCGCAGCACAAAAGCACGGGGTTCGTGGAGGGCAAACCCATGATTTTCTTCACGCTGTTGCCGCAGAAAAGGCGGGAGCAGGGGCTCTTTATACCTTGAATCGCAGCGATTTCCAGAGCCTCCGCTTGGCGATACGGATTGAGCCACCTCCCCGCCTATGATCTCCATGAACCTCTGCATGGCCACCGCAGCCAGCCACGCCTTGTCCCCACCGGATCACGCACGGCCGTTCGCCCCCATGCGCTCCCTCCTGGAACAAGCCGCCGATAAGCTCCGCGCCCGCGCCGATGCCAACATCTCCACCCTCAACGGCCTCTCCCTTGTCGGCCCCTCCGACGCCCACCTGATCCCCGACGGCCTCCACCCGCACGCCGAGGGAATCAAAACCATGGCCCGACGCTTCCTTGAGGACGCCCTTGCTGGTTGGGCTCAAGGCTGATCGGCGTCCCCCCAGAAACCGGGGGCCTTGCTCTCAAAGATTGCGATCCAATCGAGAAATGACCGCCCTGCTTGTCGAAATGGTTCTCAAACGCCATACAGACCCGCTCGAACGCCTTCTCCAAGACGTTGTAAGCCCGGTTTATCTCAAACGCACAAGCCTCGAGATGGCCTGGATGCACATCGCAGATGCGCTCGCGAGCTCGTTGCGCCGCCGACCCGAGCACGCGCGCATCTTCCCGCAACTCACGGCAGAGAATGTGGAGTGCTACACGGTCCATCGCTCCCCCGTCCTCCGGATCATCTCCGCCAACCGCGTTTCCTCAATCCGGCAGATATCCATGCTCCTTCCCGTGCGACGGGTCAGCTCGTTGAGCAGCTTCCAGAGGTCGATGCCCGACATCGGGTCCTCTACGGCCAAGTCGATGTCCGATCCTTCATGAAACCGCCCGGGACTCACGGAAGACCCGTAAATCCAGACTGATGTCCCCTCAGGAAGCAAGTCAACCAAGGCTTCGCGGAGCCGTCGAATCACCATCGAGCGCTCCCGCTCGCGTCCTGCCCGCATCTCTTCGATCATTGCTGACATGCCTGACAGCTAGCCGCCGGCTGCCTCAAACGCAAGATGACACCCGCCTGGCAGCTACTGCAACATCCACCTATCCATGGTGAATTTACGTTTCGGCGACGCCCAGCATCCTGGTTTCCGGCGAGCGAGCGCCTGCCAGAGTGGCCACCCTGGTGAAGGCTCTCAGCCGGATCGGCTGAAAATAATGGAATTTGCTTGATGAGCGAGGCAGGGACTAAATTATGCATATCCATATGAGAACAACCATAGATATGCCTGATGATTTGCTCAAGCGGGCCAAGCCATTCCTGGCCAAGAGGAAAATGACCCTCCGTACGTTGGTCATTGATGCGGTGGAGCGCGTGATTGGAGCTCCCCCGGCTCCGTTTGTGTTGCGGGACGCCTCTGCCGGGTCCGGGGGCGAAGAGGGTTCCGTTTCCAGCGAGGCGATCAACCGGGCGATCGATGAGACGAGGGAATCCGGGTTCCCAAAATGATCGCAGCGGATACCAACCTCCTTGTTCACGCCCACCAACGGGAAGCCTCCCTCCATTCCAAGGCGAAAGAAGCGATTCGCAGACTGGCGGAGTCTCCGGTGCCTTGGGCAGTTTGCCTGCACAGTTTCGTGGAGTTCTACGGAGTTGTGACTCATCCCAAGCTGTGGAAGGTGCCTTCGACTCCCGAGCAGGCCCTTGATCAAATGGCCGCCTGGCGGGAATCTCCCAGCCTGCGGGTCCTGTGCGATTCGCCGGGGGTTTTGGACAAATTGGAAGAACTCGCGCTGAGTGGATGCGTGCGGGGCGCGCTGATCCACGATGCACGGATCGCCGCAACCTGCCTCGTCGGCGGCATCCACGAGCTCTGGACGGTGGACCGCGACTTCAGCCGGTTTCCTGCCATTCGCACGCGAAACCCCCTGGCCGCCTGAGAATGCGCCTCGAGGCACTTGTGCCAGGACCCACCGCAGCCGTCGGCTCCCTCAGACGCAAGATGACCCCCGCCGGGCAGCGACTGCAACAGCCGCCCGTTCATGGTGAAGCCACCCGTTCATGGTGAATTTACTTTTCGGCGACGCGTAGCATCCAGGTTTCCGGCGAGCGAACGCCCGGGCTGGTCTCGGCTGTTGAAACAAACCAGCCATCGGCCCACGGCACGCATTGGGCGGTCGCCCAACCCCGCGGGGCCGGCAGGTCCTCCACCCAGTTGCTGGCTCCGCTCTCGAGCACCTGCACCCGCCGGGGGACTTGCGGGTAGGTCTGAGGATCTTGACCCAGGCCGCTACCATCAAC
>JBGSSC010000181.1:0-12274 GCA_041737265.1 Terrimicrobiaceae bacterium
AAAAACTTGACTCAAATGCATCAAATTCGGGAATTCAAGGATTCTAGGGCGGCGTGAGCCCGTGCCACTGCAATATACTTCACCGCCCAGAGGCGGAGCCCTTCCCTCTCCTCGGCGGACAGGGCCCGTTTAACTTTGGCCGGTGAGCCCATGACCATCGACCCAGGAGGAATCTGCGTGCGGGGGGTCACCACGGCCCCTGCGGCAACGAGGCATTCGTCCCCGATCACGGCACCGTCCAGAACGGTCGCACGCATGCCAATAAGGCACCGGTGCCCGACGGTGCACGCATGGATGATCGCACCATGGCCCACTGTACAGAAATCCCCGACAATGGCTGGAAGGTCGTCGGCGAGGTGGATGATCGCTCCATCCTGGATGTTCGTGCCGGTGCCGATGCTAATCGACTCGATATCGCCCCGAAGGATCGCTCCATAAAAAACGCTGGCATCGGTTCCGAGCCTCACGTCGCCCATGATCCTCGCACATGGCGCGACAAACGCCGCGGCATCGAGCCGGGGGGTACGGGTCAAAAATTTCTCAAGACGCTCTTCAACAGTCATGCGGGGAGAATCGGAGATAGGCGCAGGGGGCGGCAAGCTCCGACTCGCGAAGCTCTCCCAAAAATCTTTGAAAACCCTCCGCTGCGGAGGTATCAAAAACACCATGAGAACGATTGCGACGTGGGTATTGGGTGCGGCTCTTGCGGCTATTCCGATGGAACTTTCAATCTCCGGCATCCTTGCCGACCTTTCTGCCGACCAGCAGAAAACCGTGCTCACGGGGGAGGAGGTTGTTCTTACGGAGGCTGTAAATGGCCAGGTATGGCCACGGGTGAGCATCTACCGCATTGTAAATGCCTCGCCCGAGCAGGTCGCGGCCGTCTTCTTCGATTACTCCACTGCGAAGGAATACGTTCCCAATGTCTTTAAGTCCGATATCTCCAAAGTAATCTCCCCCTGCGTGATCGAAGTCGACTACAGCCTCAATATCCCCATTCTCCCTGACGAGCACTACACAGCCCGCAACAGCCTCACGGCGCGGGGCGGTGCCTCCTATGCCGTGGACTGGCTTCTGCTCCGGGCGGCCCAGACAAAGGCCAGTGTTGGCAGCCTCCACATCGAGCCTCGCGAAGGCAAATCCTTGATCCGCTACCGGTGTCTCACCACGCCCGGATCGAGCATGGCAGGGCTCCTGAGGGCCAAGGCGGTTTCACAAATGAGCGATACGGTTGCCGCCATCGCGAAACAAGTGGAAACCCGGCGCGAAAAGGATCCCGCAGGCCTTGCGAAACAGGTCGATGCCCTCCACAAAGCCACCGCTGCAGAGGCCGGAAACTAAGGTTACGGTTTTTTAAGGAAGCGGAGGAGCTTGGAGCCATCGCCCTGCGATGCCCAAACCATGCGGAGAAATTCTCCAATGTGCAGGTCGTGCTCCTTCAAAAAATTCCGGTCGCCGCCGCAGCCATACATGATTTGCGTTGGCAGTGTTCCCTCCAGAAAGCTTTGCGCCTTGCGAACGATGCGGGGAAGCCAGACATATCCTTCCAACGCTTCTTTCTTGGGCGGCAGGTCTTCCTCCCGGAGTTGAGAGGTTGCTGCTTTTCCTTCCAATTCGTAGAGAAAGTAATCCCGGCGGGCAGCCGCCACGAGGAGGAAGGATTCCCACGGCGGCTCGCCATAATTGAGAAAATCATCCGCGAAATCGAAGAGATGAATCGGAGCAATCCCGATCGCACCCAGTTCCGAGCGCTCCCCGGAAGTCAGGAAGCTCTCTGCCTCCCGCCCTCCCCGGCCGCAATAGTCGAGGGATTTGTCGTAAAGGACGCGGAGCTTGAGAGGCCAGTCGTAATGGTTCATGGAGAACGAAGTCTACCACACCCTCCACCTGGAATCAAAATCAAGAACCCAGCAACGCCGCCTTGAGGTCAGGCGTCACCGGACTCGGGCCGAACCACATGCTCAAAAAAGCCTTCTGAAAATCCCGGCCCGTGATCGTGCCCTTCAGCTTTCCCCCGTCGAACATCCGGGTTGCGTTGCCCTCGATTTCCACGCTTTGCACCCCTCCGGCTTTCAGCGGTCCAAACATCGAGACGAAGGCGGCCTGATCTTTCGCCAGCCCGGGATACGTCGAAGTCGCGCTGGCTTTGAATTGACTGTTCCACGCATCGGCCACTTTTCCCTGATCAACCGCCACAAGAAACGTGAAGTTGAATTTCACAGGTCCCTGGGTGGCCATCGCGTCAGCGGACGTCCGGAGAGGCACAGCCGAATAAAAGCTCGCGACATAGACTTTGATGGGAACCAGAAGGAGCTTGAACGAGCGGAGGCCCGCCCCATTGAGTTGGAGGGTTTGTCCGGAGACTGTTGTCTGCGGGGGGATTTGGACCCCTTCAATTTCAAGAGCCCGGGCGGAGGCCCCAAAGATTGCGGACATCCCCAAGGCGATCGCAATGGCGTTAACGTTATTTAATTTCATAAATCAGGAGTTGGAAGAATACTTCATAGCTCTTTCCAACAGGCCTTGCGACCGAAAAGGCTCCCGCTCAAAAAGCGCAGGATTTCAGGAAACTATGCAATGCCTCACGCCTGCAACGGATGCGCCGTAGCGGATGCAAAGCAACGACCGGGATTGCAACAACGGCCAGGCTTTCAAAGGAGGGGAAGGAAGGGAAGGCCGGAGGGATATATAAAATGGAGGCTGCGGAACTGCGAATTATGGGAAATAAAAACGCGCTTCTCTCCATTTTGCGCAGCAAAATCTTCTAATCCGGCGGCGATGGCGGCTGTTTCTCACCGGCTCCCGCCAGATTAGGGGTCTTCCTCGGATTCCGGATCCCCGGTTTCGGGCTCATCGGAATCGGGCGTCCTCAGCGCTGCGACAGCCTGGTCGGCCGCGAAGTCCGGCTTCATACAGCGGGTGATGACCGCGTTGAGGTAGGGGAAACTCTGATCCGCGATTTCAACGAGGGCATGTGCAACCGCGCTGAAGACCTCGCGTTGGAGCGGAGATCCAAAGGTGTCGATATTGGCCACCATCCGGACCTCGCCGTCGTCGTAGTCCATCTCCCAGAACTTGCGGCGGCCAACATAGTTGAGCCGGTGAAGGAATTCGCCGACTCCCGCCCGCGACTCGGCCGGTGCCATCACGGGCAGGCGGATGGTGAGGGTTGCAAGGCCATCGGAATCGGCCCAGCAGGCGAGGTTGATCTCGACGTTTTTCAGGCGAAGCGGCAGGCGGATCACCCCGGTCTCCTCGTCGAGGGAGTACTTGAGCTCGGCTTGATCGAAAACCTCACACATGACCGCTGCGGGAGTTGGTGGCAATTCTTCGATCTCCGGGGTATCGGTGGCCGGTTCAGCGGGGGGGGTATCTGGCTCGTTCATGAGATTGAGAAGACATTACCACAAACGGTAGGACATTTGCAGGGATAGCCTTGAAAAATCTGCAATCCCCCCAAGGGCACGGGACGACAGAATTTTCTGAAGAGATGGAACCACGAGTTGTTTGTCTGCGGGATTGAGGTTGATTCCTTTCCCCGCTCTTGATCACTGCGTCCACGCCCGGCGAATTTGCGCTTTGACAAGCTCCGCAAGCGGATCATTTTGCGGGCGATGGAGAACGTGGTGGTGGTTGGCGCAAATGGATATTCCGGCGAGGAACTCTGCAGGATCCTTGCGGGGCATCCGCGGGCTCGGGTCGTGGCACTCACGTCCCGGCAATGGGCCGGCAAGCCCGTCGAGGAGGTATTGCCGCGCATGGCGGGGCATCCGGGTCTCTCCGGACTGCGATTCACCGCACCAGGAATCGATGACCTTCTCGGGCTGGATGCAAAATATTTCTTTCTGGCGCTGCCGCACGGTCTGGCTGCGGAATATGCGGCTCCACTCGTCGATGCCGGCCGCCGCGTGGTGGACCTCAGTGCCGATTTCCGGTTGCGCAGCGCCGCTCATTATCTGGAATTTTATGGCGAAGCGCATGGTGCGCCGGGGCTGCTTGATGAAGCCGTTTTCGGTTTGCCGGAAATCCACCGCGGGCGGATCGCTCAAGCCCGTCTCGTGGCATCGGCCGGGTGCTATCCCACAAGCATCCTGCTCGCACTGGTTCCCCTGCTGAAGGCCCGCCTGCTGGACGTGACTACCATCGCAATTTCGAGTGCAAGCGGCGTAAGTGGCGCGGGCCGCAAGGCCGACGCCACTTTTCTTTTCGGAGAGTGCAACGAAAGCCTGCGCGCCTATGGGCTCCCCAAACACCGTCACCTCTCGGAAATCGAACAGGAACTCTCTGCAGCCGCGGGCTCCGCAGTGCGTGTCACCTTTGTTCCGCATCTGGCACCCATGACGCGCGGGATCCACACAACCATCTTTGCCAACCCGGCTTCCGGGTTTTCCTGCGGTGATGTCTCCCCCTGCCTGGAGAAGGCCTATGCCGACGAGCCGTTTGTGCGATTCCGGGAAAGTCTGCCGGATACCAAGCTCGTGAACGGCACGAATTATTGTGACATCGCAGTGCGCGCTGACGACCGCACCGGACGCGTGGTCGTGCTGAGCGCCTTGGACAACCTGGTCAAAGGTGCCGCCGGGCAGGCCGTGCAGAATTTCAACGTGATGGCCGGGTTTGCCGAGGTCGAGGGATTGATGTAAGGAAACCCGGTGAAGACTTTTACCAGAATTGGCGGAGGGGTACTCGCTCCCCATGGATTCAGAGGGGGTGTTGCGGCCTGCGGGATCAAGGGCGGTCGCGCGGTGAGGGACGACCTCGCGCTTGTTGTCTCGGACTTTCCTGCCATCGCCGCAGCCACTTTCACGACAAACAAAGTGAAGGCGGCACCGGTATTGGTTTCCATGGAGCACATGAAGGCCGCCTCGAAGCGTGCAGTGATCCTGAACAGCGGGAACGCCAATGCCTGCACGGGTGCCGCGGGTCTTCTTGCCGCCCGGACCATGGCTGCTGCTGCCGCCCGTGCCGCAGAGTGCAGCGAGAGGGAAGTTCTCGTCTGCTCGACCGGGCGCATCGGGGTTCCCCTCCCAACCGCACGGGTCGAAACGGGATTGGCTTCCATCAAGCTTTCGAGGGGCGCAGGAACCCGGTGTGCTCGCGCCATCATGACCAGCGACACCTTCCCCAAACAAATCTCCTTTGTTGTTGGCTCCGGACGCCGCGCTTTTCGCATTGGAGCCATGGCCAAGGGTGCCGGCATGATCAACCCCGACATGGCCACCATGCTGTGCCTTGTGACCACCGATGCCATCGTGCCGGCAGCCAGCCTTCGAGCGCAGCTCAAAGCCGCAGTTGCGGAGTCCTTTAACCGGATCACAGTGGACGGAGACATGAGCACGAACGACACGGTGATCGTTCTCGCCAACGGGTCATCCGGTGTTGTCGCGGCAACGGATGTCTTCCGCGAGGCCCTTACCACCGCATGCGCCGAACTGGCACGGATGATCGTCCGTGACGGCGAAGGAGTGAGCCGGTTTGTTGAGGTTTTGGTGCGGGGTGCGGCGAGTGCCTCCGATGCACGCCGGGCCGCCGAGGCCGTGGCCAATTCGACTCTCGTGAAATGCGCCTGGGCGGGTGGCGATCCGAACTGGGGGCGCATCATGGATGCGCTGGGATATTGCGGTGCCCGGATGGTTGAGTCCTCAACATCCATCGACTACGGGGGACTGCCCATCGTTCGGGGCGGGATGGCAGCCTCGACACCCTGGTCAAAGCTCCGCGCTGTCGCCGCCCGAAAAACATTCCGCGTCGAAATCGATCTCGGCCTCGGGTCGGCGTCCCACGAAGTCTGGACGACGGACCTCACCGAAGAATATGTGCGGCTCAACCTCGGGGAGTAGCATGAGCGGCAAAGCAACGGCGGAATCACGCACCCAGAGCCTCATTGAGGCGCTACCCTACATTCAGAGGTTCCGCGGGAAAACCTTCGTCATCAAATACGGCGGTGCCGCGATGGATGAGGATCTTGCCGTCGAACGGCTCCTCCGCGATATCGTCTTTCTCGAAGCCGTCGGAATCAATCCCGTCCTCGTCCACGGAGGGGGCAAGGCAATCACCGCCCGCATGCGCGAAGCCGGTCTGTCGGCCCGTTTCGTCAATGGACTCAGGGTCACCGATGCTGCAACCATCGGGATCGTCGAAAGCACACTCGATGGGGAAGTGAACCCCCGCCTGGTCGCCGCGATCGAACGCTTCGGCGGACGGGCCCTTGGTCTTTCCGGCCGGCAGGTATTCATGGCAACCCGCCTTGCCCCGCAACGGGAGGGGGGGGGAGAGGAAGTTGATATCGGCTACGTCGGAGAGGCTGCTGGGATTTCCGCAGATGCAGTGCGTCAGGCCATTCACGGCGAAATTGTTCCCGTGATCAGTCCCGTTGGGGCCACCGCGGATGGAACCGCTCTCAATATCAATGCAGACCTTGCAGCCGCCGCACTTGCCGCGGAACTCCGCGCAACAAAGCTCATTTATCTTAGCGACGTGGCCGGAATTATGCGGGATCCGTCCGTCCCTGATTCCCTCATTCCCGCTGTCTCCGCTGCCGGGATCGAAATGCTGGTCACGGAAAAAATCATTGCGGGTGGAATGATCCCCAAGGTCCGATCGGCTGTTTCCGCCCTGCAAAAAGGAGTCGAAAAAATCCATTTCATCGGCGGAACAACCCCCCATGCTCTCCTATTGGAAATTTTCACCGATGCCGGGGTCGGAACCGAGATTGTGCTCTGACAAGCCTTTCGCCCGAAAGGCAGCGTTATGACGACATTCATCCTGGACGGGATTTGGGGAGGTCACTCGCGTTGGGAATGGCTGCGCCGCAGAATCGAAAGCGAGGTCGGACCCTGCACAATCTGGCGGTATGATAATTCCGGGCGCACTTCGCTGGTGGAGCTCGGCGCACGCCTGCGGAGCGCTTTGCAATCCCTTGGTGAGCCGGTGAATCTGGTCGGGTACAGCATGGGGGGACTTGTGGTGCGCGAGGCAATGAGGTCAAACTCCGAAACAGAAATCCATCGTGTTGCGCTTCTTCACAGCCCGCACGGAGGTTCGCTGGCCGCCCTTGCCTTACCCTTGCCGGCTTGCCGGGAGATGCGTCCGGGAAGCCGGTTCCTGAAGGATTTGGATGCCACGCCATCGACAGTCCCCACCCTGGTCACGTGGTGCTTGTGGGACGCGGTCGTGGTTCCGGGGATCTCGGCCCGATGGAAACACGCGACGCGGGTCCTTCAAAGTCATGTGCCCGCCCATGCCTGGCCGGTGATCTCCCCTCGCATCCATGGCGCAGTCGCCGATTTCCTCAAAACAACCCCCTAATCCGGCGGGTGCCGGTGCCACGGGCGGGTTTGTTGCAATGGGACCTGTTGAGAAAGGAGTTCCATCGCCGCCGGATTAGAAAAATTTTGCTGCGCAAAATGAGCAGGACTCAAATCGAAAGGGACGAATCCAGCGGGTGCCGGATACAAAGAGTGTCAGACCAGAATTGAGCCAGAGTCCGCCAACTTCAAGGCCTGCGCCAGATGGGATGGGCGCAAAGGTTTGTTCAGGTAGTAGTCCATGCCGGCATCGAAACACCTCTGCTTGTCGGCTGGAGCGATATTCGCGGTGTAGGCCGCAATAAAGGTTCTCCCCAGCCGGGAGCATTGCTCGATTTCCCGGATCTGCCGGGTGGCTTCAATGCCATCAACTTCCCCGGTCGCTCGCTTTAAGGGCTGAAACTTAGGTATCTGCTGAACTTCGACGGGGCCCGCCAAAGGAGAATCACACCTGATGCGCATTTTCTGTTCAAATGCAACACGTCGGGTTAAAATTAACCAGTTGCAACCCCCGAGCGCACAACGCTTGCAATGAAAACCCCCCATTCCATATCGCCGAAGCCCCATGCGTTAAGGAGGCAAAGCGCCCCGGACCACGGCACAGGTTGTGAGCAACCGGCGGTCAAAGCACGGAGGTCCAAGGCAGGGAGCGGCTTGGATGAAACACTCCTTCAGCGGGAAATTCAGGATCTCAAGGCCGCCCTCGATGAGCATGCCATCGTCGCCATCACCGACCCAAATGGCAAGATTACCTACGTGAACGACAAGTTCTGTGCGATTTCAAAATATTCGCGAGAGGAACTGGTGGGACAAGACCACCGCATCATCAACTCGGGCTTCCATCCGAAAAAATTCATCCGCGATCTGTGGACAACGATCGCACGGGGCGAAGTCTGGAAAGGGGAAATCAAAAACCGCGCCAAGGATGGTTCGTTCTACTGGGTGGACACAACCATTGTTCCATTCCTCGACATCAAAGGGAAACCCCGCCAATACGTGGCCATCCGCGCCGATATCACAGTGCGCAAGGAGGCGGAACTCGCCTCGACCCGGCTGGCTGCGATTGTCACTTCATCAGACGATGCCATCGTGGGCAAAGATCTGAACGGCATCATCACCAGTTGGAACGAGGGTGCAGAGAGGATTTTTGGATATTCGGCTCTTGAGATGGTGGGAACTCCCATCCGGCGGCTGATTCCCGCCAACCGGCAGGAAGAAGAAGATCACATTCTGCGGACGATCCGGCGGGGTGAGAGCGTGGTGCGCTTTGAGACAACCCGCCGGACCAAGGACGGCAGGTTGATTGAAGTTTCCGTCACGGCGTCACCCATCAAGGATTCCAAGGGAGAAATCATTGGAGCCTCGAAAATCGCGCGGGATATCACGCTCCTGAAAGCACGTGAGCGGGAAATCGCCCGCCTCAGCCGTCTTTACGATGCGCTAAGCCAGGTCAATCAGGCCATTGTCTGGATGCCAACCCGCGAAAAGCTGTTTAATAAGGTGTGTCAGGTGCTCATTGAACGCGGGGCGTTCCGCCTGGCCTGGATCGGATGGCATAATCCGGAAACCCGTCTGCTGGAGCCCGTTGCTGAATGGGGAGATGGCAGCGATTACCCGCGAAAGGTCAGGATTTATGCCGATGACCGACCGGAGGGACGCGGTCCGGCTGGCACGGCATTCCGGGAAAACAGGGCTCAGATCAGTAACGATGCGCTCAACGATCCGTTGATGAAGCCATGGCACCGGGAGCTCAAACAGCGCAGCTTTCACAGCTGCGGCGCTTTTCCCATTCAAATGGCAGGGAACGTGTGTGGCATTCTTTTCGTATACGCAGCCGAGAGGGATTTTTTTCAGGACAAGGAAATCGCGCTGCTGGTGGAGGCTGCAGGGGATATCTCATTCGCTTTGGATAATTTTTCGCGAGAAGAGGCCCGCAGGAAGATCGAGGAGACCCTGCGCCTTCGCGAGCAAGCACTGGAACAGGTATCGCAAGGCGTGCTCATCTGCGACGAAAACCGGCTGATCACCTACGCCAATGCCAGTTTCACCACTCTTACAGGTTATGAGCAATGCGACGTGATCGGGCGCAGCTGCGAGTTCCTGCAAGGGCCGGAGACCAATCCGGGAACCGTGCGGAAAATTCGGGCCGCACTCGATGCCGGAGAACCCTTTGACGGAGAAATTCTGAATTATCGCAAAGACGGCCACCCCTTCTGGAACGAGCTCTCCATCGCGCCGATCCATGACAAAAATGGCGGGCCGATCCGCTATATCGGCATCCAGCACGATGTGACCGAGCGCAAACAGGCGGATGAGAATCGCAGGCTCATGATGGAGCGTCTCAAGCTCGCAACTGAAGCCGGTAAAGTGGGCATCTGGGAGATGGATATCCCCTCAGGCAAAACGGAATGGGATGCACAGATGTACATTCTCTTTGGACTGCCACCCGGGGCGGATTGTGATGTGTCCGAGTATGCTTTCAGCATCATGCACCCGGAGGATCGCGACAGGGTCCGAAGCGAATTCGATGCGAGCCTAAGCGTCGGAGCAGGGATTTTTGACACCGAGTTCCGAATCATTCCCAAGGCAGGTGGAGCAACGCACTTCATCCGCGCCACGGCCCGGCTGATTCCCAACGAAGCCAAGGAGCCACAACGAATCGTTGGCCTGAACTGGGATGTGACGGAGGAAAGGCTTCGGGAAGAAAAACTCGCCACAGCCCTCGCCCAGGAAAAGGAACTTTCCGAAAAAGCCCGGGCGGGCGAGCGCGCCAAAAACGAGTTCCTTGCCGTGATGAGCCACGAAATCCGAACGCCCTTGAATGGAATTCTCGGGTTTTCCGAACTCCTCGCGCAAACTGCGGGACTTCCCCCGGAATCCCTCGATTATGTAAAAACCATATCCTCAAGCGGTGAGGCCTTGTTGCGCATTCTCGGAGATGTTCTGGACTTCAGTCGCATGGAGGCAGGACAGCTTCAGACCGAGATTAGCCGGTTCGATCCCGCGGAAATTCTCAAAGATATCCACACCCTGCTCTCCCAGCAGGCCGAAGCCAAAGGCCTCGAGTTCTGTCTGTCGTTGGGAAAAGATATACCCGGCTATCTCCAAAGCGATGCCGGCCGGCTCCGGCAGATTTTGCTCAACCTTGCGGGCAATGCCATCAAGTTTACCAAGAACGGAACCGTCACCCTCGGCTTGCGACCCGCCGCCGCACCGGCAAACTGCGAATTTTTCGTCAAAGATACCGGCCCCGGGATTTCACCCGGGCAGATTGACATTATTTTCCATCCTTTCACGCAGGCGGATTCCAGTATCTCCCGCCGCCATGGTGGCGCCGGCATGGGCCTTACGATTTCCCGGCGCTTCGCCGAACTCCTCGGCGGAACACTCACCGTGCGAAGCCAGCCGGGTGAGGGTTCCGAGTTCATTCTCACCCTGCCGACGGGTCGCACCGAGCCTGCTCCCCTCCCGGCGAAAGGAAGCCCGGCACAGACACTTGACGCGGGTTTCGCCAGCCGGCATCCGCTTCGAATTCTTGTCGTGGAGGACGACAAGGTGAATCTCAAGCTCATCGTCGTTCTCCTCCGAAGACTCGGCTATGATCCCCTCACGGCAACAAATGGTCGCGAAGCCGTGGAAATGCACAGCAGAGAAAATCCGGATTGTGTGCTGATGGATCTGCAAATGCCGGAAATGGACGGCATTGAAGCCGCGAAACAAATCCGGTCGGTGGAAGAATCCCGTTCCAACTCCCAACCAGCCTTCATCTCCGCCCTCACCGCCAATGTTTTTCTCGCCGACCGCCAACGCTGTTTCGACGCCGGAATGAACACCTACCTGAATAAGCCGGTGAAGCCCGCCGACCTCGCCGCCGTTCTCACAGAGGCCTGCGCTTTCGCCGCCAAGTCCCATTAGATTCCTTGAGAATTTGAATTTAGTGCATTTGAGTCAAGTTTTGCATTCCCTCTGTTTACCGACTTTTTCCCTCGAGGAATCCAAATGACTTTTCGCAGCGAAAAGTCTCAGGCGGCCTGAAGCGAATTCTTCTCGCGGTGGACATCCACGAAATACTTCATCGTGTGGTAAACAACAGATCGAATATCGTGTTTTGAGCTCCAACCCAGAAGCTTTCGGGCCTTGGTCACATCGGGGATCCTCCGATCGCAATCCTCGTAGCCTTCGCCGTAAAACTCTTTGGAGGTGATTGTCGTGATTTCGGGATCGGGGTCCCCCTCAATCCGGAAGCTCTCATTGAAAATTTCCTTCATGAGCTCCGCCAGTTGGCGGATTGTCAGCTCGTTTTCAGGCGTTCCAATATTGAAAATCTGACGGTCACAGACACCTCCGGGATTTTGGATGATCCGCACAATGCAGTCCACCGCATCGTCGATGTAGGTATAGGCCCGGTAGTTGATGCCTCCATCGACCAACTGCATGGGAGTTCCGTAGAGAAGCCCGTTCATGAAGTGGGAAAAGACACGGGGATTGCCGGCCTTCTCGCTGGGCAGATAGTCAATGCGCGGTCCGATAAAGTTGAACGGTCTGATGATGGTGTAATTCAACCCGTGCTCCAAGCCGTACGCGTGCAGAACACGTTCGAGCAACTGCTTGGCACAGGCGTATATCCACCGGTGATTGCATACCGGCCCCATAATCATCGGTGTGGTATCCTCGTTGAATGGAAACGGCATTTCGGACGGGTCCTTGCCTAGAACGCTGGCGACCGTTTTGCCATAGACCTCGCAGGTGGAAAACTGAACAATGCGTTTGCGGTGTTTCAGACACAAGTCAACGATACGGAGGTTCTCGGTGAAATTGAGGTCGAACACATCGACGGGATTCGTGACGTAAAGGCTGGGATTGGCCATCGCCACCAGGTCAACAACCAGATCGTGCTCCTTGACCATGTTTTCAAGGGATTCGCAGCGGCTGCGAATGTCATACTGGAAAAAATTGAGCTTCTGATG
>JBGSSC010000257.1:0-4451 GCA_041737265.1 Terrimicrobiaceae bacterium
TCCAAACTGTTGCTGATCCCGAAGGAAAAAATTGTCATTGCGACCGCGGCCAATTCCTTTCACCCCCTGGCTTACACAATTGAACGGGAGATCCTGTGCCATCTTATCCCGGATTATATCGAAAAATTTGCCATGTATGACGAAAAGAAGAGGCTCGCCGAAGCTGCGGCCGAACAGGGCGGAGCGACTCTCCCTGTCCCGGAATTGACCGGCGAATGGCAGGGGGCCCTGCACACCTACGAGAAGAAGCTTCCCTTTCGGCTTTCCTTTTTGCCAACGGGCGAGGTTCACGCCAAACTCGGCGATCAATTAACCGCGTTGGTCAATAACGTCCGCTTTGCCAATAATTGCCTCACCGGAAAAATGGCCGGTTCCATGGAAACCGGTGACGCCGCCCGCCTGCCCCATCATGCAGCGCACCACCTCTCCCTGGACTTCAAACTGCGGGGCAAAAAGCTCAATGGAGCTGTCATGGCCATGGTCGGCAACATGCTGAGCCACTGGGCGGAATTCGAAAAAGTGTAACGACCGTTTCTTTGTGATATTTTCTGACTGACACCTGTTGATCTGTCCTTCGTTGAGGCACCAACCACGCATGGAAATTCCCGAACTCAGCCCCCTGTCGCTGGCGCAATCCCTCGATCCCGTCAAAGTCCAGTTTTCTCCCCTCCCCCGATACTCCGAATTCACCCGTAAATGGCAGGGCATTCCCGGCATCGAACGGGCTCCGAACGGTCGCCTCTGGGCGACCTGGTACTCCGGCGGGTGCCATGAAGGGCCTCTCAACTACATCTTGCTGGCCACCAGCGATGACGATGGGGCCCACTGGTCGGCTCCATGCCTTGTGATTGATCCCCCCAATATCATCCGCGCCTCCGATTCCGTTTTGTGGCATGACCCCCTCGGGCGTTTGTGGCTCTTCTGGATGCAGAGCGCCATGATTGGTCACAACACCTTTGACGGTCGCGGCGGAGTCTGGTGGGTCCGGAGCGACGATGCCAGTACCGCGAATCCGGTCTGGACCGCTCCCCGGCGTCTTGCCAATGGAATCATGATGAACAAGCCAACCGTGCTTTCGACGGGCGAATGGCTGTTCCCTTGCGGTGTCTGGTCGCACAAGGGTCCTTATGCCCACACAATCCCCGGGGATCAGTTTTCGAACGTCTTTGTAAGCCATGATCAGGGGGAAACCTTCGAATTTCTTGGGTGTGCCGACGTCCCCAACCGCGATTGCGACGAACATATGATCGTGGAGAGGAGGGATGGATCGTTGTGGATGCTGGTCCGGCGAACCGATGGTATTGGGCAGGCCATCTCGACCGACCGGGGGAAAACCTGGACGGCCAGCGCCGATCCGGTGCTGCCCGGCCCGTGCGCCCGTTTTCACATCCGCAGGCTCCAGTCAGGACGCCTGCTTCTCATCAATCACCATGAATTCACCGGGCGCAGTCGACTCACCGCCTTCCTCTCAGACGACGACGGAAGAACCTGGCCGAACCACCTCCTGATCGACGAAAGGACCGATGTGAGTTATCCTGACTCCATCCAAGCGCCGGACGGACGGATTCATCTCATCTATGACCGGAACCGCCTCGGCGATTCGGAAATTCTCCTCCAGTGTTTCAGTGAGGACGACATTCTCGCGTCGCGCAATCCGGGGCACGCCAGCGGCCGGCTCCGTGTGATCAGTAAGTTGTGCAGGATTGACCTCGGACAGAACCGGACGAGGTTTGAGGAACCGAATCTGATTGATCACCTGATTAACGTGAAGCGGAAATTACTCGACGATGGTCGTATCGCCATCCACTCCGACTCCGACAACGGGGAACTTCTCCTCCTCCCGTTCCGCTTTGAGGGAAATTCGCTCCACCTCGAGTTTTTTACAGCCCCCAAGGGATCGATTCGCGTTGAACTGCGCACATTCAAGGATGTCGCAATCAAAGGGTATCTGCTCGACGATTGTGTGGCACTGCGGGGACCGGATCAGACCGCACGGGTAAGCTGGAATGGAGACAGCGGACTTGAGGCGCTCGCGGGGCAGTTGATCAGGATGCGGATCGAAATCAAACATGCCGATCTTATGAGCCTCCGGTTCCGGAAGCATGAAAATGCCGGAATCAAAAAAAACTCGTTGGAGGACCGGGCGGCGGATTCGGTATGGAAATCCTGATCCTGAAAACCATCGCCCATGCATAAACCTGCAAAACCCAAAATTCTCGTCACCGGCTCGCAGGGGAAACTCGGGGCACAAATTGCCCAAGGATTAAAGGACGAATTCGAGGTCTTCCCCGTTGACCGCTCTCCCTCCGATGCCGATCCGCTGTACCGCCGGGCCGACCTGACGGACTTTGCCCAGGTTCTCCCCCTCATGGTGGAAATGGATGCGGTCGTCCATCTGGCAGCGGCCTCGGGCTGGGCGCTGGATCAGACCTACGACCCGGCTACAATCACAGAATTCGATCGTGCCACTTTGCGGGTCAACATTGACGGAACCTTTCACGTCTATGAGGCTGCCCACAGGGCGGGCATCCGGCGGGTCGTATACATGAGCAGCATGACAGCCATCTACGCCGATCGTTCCAGACCCCGCTACGAGCCCGACATGCCGCTCGATCCGACGAATCTTTACGCTTGCACGAAGATATTCGGCGAGAATCTTGCGAAGGTCTATTGGCAGAATCATGGCCTGTCCACCATCTCGCTGCGGCTGGGCCAGCCATTTCCCATCGGTCACGAATTTGACAATTCCTGGAGAACCAGTCCGCAGGCCCGTTCAGTTTTTGTCACGGTGGAGGACTCGATCCTGGCAGTTCGATGCGCCTTGCGAACCAGCGTGCCCCATGGCCTCTACCAGATCGTTTCCGCCTCGGATAATCAACGGTTTGACATCGATTCCGCCCGCGAAATCGGCTATCGACCCCGCGCCTATTTGACCGGCGAGGGGATCCGCTGGAGTGAAGATGGATTACAAAATGAGATCACCGGCCATCATGAAACAACACATCCCAGCCAAGGACTATCAAGGATATACCGTGCCGTTTCCGCTATTCGCTGAAACAGAGGCGCTCGTCCGCACGGATGCCACCCTCAGCAGGGAGGAATTTTCCAAAAAGCATCCGGCGGTTTCCTTGTTCCCCGATCCCTTTTTGCAGCCCGACAAACCCGCGTGCCCTGCCGGCTTGGCGGAATCGCTGATTGTATTCGGGCAGACTGAGGCGAATCGCACCTTGGCCAAGGAACTTCAGGACGCCCTCCGAACGGCATGGAACGTGGAAGTCCCAGTGAAGGACACCCTCACTGCCTCGATAACACTCCCCTCAGATCATCCTCTCATCCTTGTCGGAGGAGCCGAAAGCAATTCGGTGACGATGCAAGTTGCCAGGAAATATCAGGTTGGTCTTTTTTCTTCGTTGATTCCAGGGCCGGGAGGCTGGGGCGTCACGACTTATGCGGAACTGCAGGACGGCGCGGCCCCTTGTTTTGTTGTTTCGGCTGACTCTTCGCAAATCGGGGACGCGGTGAATTTCTTTGTCCGGGAGGTCGTCCATGATCCGGAAAGCCCGGTTTTACACTGGACGCACCAGATCGTATTGGGCGGGGCCGCAAAAAAAGCATTGGGAACTTTTCCCGGCCTGCTCGATTACTTTCGTGACAATCTTCACGATCAATTGCTGGAACCTTGGATCAAGGGCAATTTCCAGCAACCCTATCGGGAGGTTCTCGTAAGTGCCCTCCATCAGGAGTTTCCCGAAGGGCTGGTTTATAATTCCATCCTGGTGGATTTGCCCATGACCGGAATCCGTCACTACCAAATGACAGGGGACACCGGGGGATTACATATATTCCGCGAGATGATGTGGGGATTATGGAACTATTTAAACGCCTCGTCCCCCGACATCTACATCTCGGATATTGATTTTCGCCTTGGGATGCTGATCAACTACTGGAACTGGATTCAACATCATCCTTCCATCACCGCCGGGGAGAGACAGATATTCCCCCAAACATTGCTCGGCCTGACACGTATTGTTCGCGATTACTACATCAATAATTGGCTGGCAGCCGCCCGTTCCGGAAGATTCATCAACCATGTGACATTCAAAGCGCGAAGCCTGCTGCTTGCCGCGCGCTATTTCCGCAGCCGCATACCCGCAGAGGCCGCGGAATTCCAAGCGCTGGCAGATGAGGTCTTTTCTTCAATTGATCCTGGCGCGGGCAAACTTGAGGAAAACGCGGGGAACTATGAAACATTCATGCCCGAGCATCTGCTTTGCTGGCGGGAAGTGAATGCAATGGGAGTCCCTCCCGAAATGCAGCAAAGCCTCGCCATTTTTGCCCTCAGGGAGTGGACCATGTTGGACAATTTTTTCTTCCCCATTGACTACGGCGACTGCGACCCCGTCCTGAAGGCCCAGCGGCCTTTCGAGGTGGCGCCGTGGCTCGAAGGAGAA
>JBGSSC010000309.1:0-4169 GCA_041737265.1 Terrimicrobiaceae bacterium
TCACCACTTCGTGCAAACTCCTCCAGTGGCTTGTCCTCCCAAACCTTCAACCCGCGACCGTCTGAAGTCTTGCGCTTTTTGCGCAGGATTTACGCGGTAAGGGACTAATCCGGCGGGAGCCGGTGCCAAGGGTGGGCTTGTGGGCAAGGGGACCCGGTGAGAAACGGGTGCCATCGCCGCCGGATTAGAAATATTTTGCTGCGCAAAAAGTTTTGATCCCCAGGGAAGGCGGCATGACCCTATCAGTAGATTCGCGCCGGTCCCGGCGTCTCTCCCTGCGGGCTGCCTTCGGCAGTCTACCGAGCGGCTACCCTCGCCGCCTGGTTCTTCCATCCCCGCAGGGAGCCCGCTGATTTTGTTTTCAATCCCTTGCATGGCGTGAGGCCTGCATTGTTTCCGAATATCTTGCGCTTTGCCCAGCAATCAAGCAGCAGAGGCCACACTCACCAAGGTCATGCAGAAGCACCCGCCACAGCAGAAGGGTCCCCGCCTTTGTCCACCGATCTCCCTCAATGTGAGAAATCGTCGCCCACAGCCCGGGCTCGTCCACCCGTCGATAAGCACTTAGAATCCGGCCATCGGGAAGGACAACGCTGCTCAGCGTCTGACCAAGAATTTCCACCGACCTCAATTTGCGCATTGTCGGGAAGATGCTCAAAGTTTCCGGCCACGGTCTGAGAGAAGTCCCCTTGTTGAAAATCCATACAGTCGGAAACGGGACGACGAATGACGCACGCCATGAATCCGCCCGGGATTGACGCGGGTTAACTGTTAAATGCAAATAACGTTGTCGATCCAAACCCCTCGACCTAGACGGAACGTTTCCATGTCCAACCCATCCGCTCCAATCCACCTCGGGAAGCCCTGCCGGAATTTCAACTTTCAGACGATGCTCAGCCTTGTTGATCCAAAGGATCGGCGGGAAAAGCTTGCGCTTTCGAACTATGTCGGGGGAGGCCGGGGATCGATTATTCTCATCGATGTTGAGACCCATGCCGGCGAACAGATTCCCCTGCCTGCCGACGACGGGGCCTGGGCGATGGCTTTTGTGGGAGACCGGTACCTGGTTGTCGGAACCGACCTGAAGGAAGGACTTGTCTGCCGGCTGGATCTGACAAACCGTGAATGGGCGGAGCCGCTGCACAATGCCAAAACGACTTATCATTGGAATGTGGCACAAGGCCTGGATGGCCACCTCTATTTCACAACGTATCCGACGGCGGAAGTGCTGCGCTATAATCCGATCGAACACACATTGGAAAGCATCGGGCGCCCCACCGACGTTGCCGGGAATTACTATTCCAAAGAGATCATGGCCTCAAACGATGGATGGATATTCGTGACCGGGGGGTTCGAGCAGGCTTTTGTCAGTGCTTGGAACATCGAATCCAGGGAGTGGACCACCGTTGCCGTTGCGGACATGGGGCTGCGGTACTCCATCAAAGATGTTGCTGACGGTTGTCTTTACCTGGAGCTTGAGGGGGAACCCGAGTGCTATTCGATACCCTCCTTCGACCGCCTTCCAGACAAAGCGCCGCCTTCCGCAGAGGAGCCGATTCCTTCCCGGCAAAAATCATCCACGCCTGGCATGTATGGATTCACAACTGTGCTGCAAGGCCGCCGCAAAGGCGGCGACAATACAGGCATGGACATCAGTCAGGCGCGATTCATTAAGCGGCTTCGGGATCACCGCATCGCAGGCGTCGCAGGCCAGGAGTACTTTATTGAAGACGAGACCGGGGATCGCGTTTACCACCGGATTCCGTTTGACCCTCCGGAGACCGTGATCCACGCATCCCTTGTGCTCGACTCCAAGGGAGACCTGTGGGGCCCGTGCTCCTTCGGTCAAACAATCTTCCGCTACTCCCCGGCCGACGGATCGGTTTGGAACTCATTGGCAGTCTGCAACCAAATGGGAGAGGTCTACGGCATGGTGTCGCTCAACGGGCTGCTCTTCATGGCCTCCTACGCGGGGGGCGACCATGTCATCTACGACCCTTCCCAACCGTGGGATCAACATAACAATGTAAACCCGAGGACCCTTGACAAGGTGACCGATCACATTTGCCGCGCTGTGGGAAGGAGCACAATCGGCCCCGACGGCGCGGTTTGGAGCGGCTGGCGGGCCAAATATGGAACCTATGGCGGCGCGCTGTCCCGTGTGGATCCGGTCACTTTCGAATTGAGCGTTTGGAACGATCCGGTGCCCGGTCAGACCGTAATGGGTGTGGCGGCGGACAACGAGCATATCTATTTTACAACCAACCCGAGCGGAGAAGGGATTCCCGTGAAAGACAATGAACCCGGCTGGTTTGGAATCTGGAAGCCCGGGACAGGTCTTATAGCAAAACACGAGATGGGTTTGGGAGAAGTGACCGCCAGTCTGGTGGTGGCGTCAGAACGGGTATTTATTGTGCAGTGGGATCGTTTGGCGGTCTTCGATATCCCGACCAAAAGCTTCCGCTCCCAGATCGGGCTGGGAGATCCCTGCACCAAGCTCCTTCTGCTGGCCGACGGAGTTCTTGCTGCCTTCACAAAGCAGAAGGTGACGTGGATTGATGTGGGCACCTGCACCATTATAGGCTCTGTCCACCTTGAAATGGGATCATTCGGTGCGGTTGCGACGCCCGATGGCCGGGCGTTCTATTTTTCCGCCGGGATGGACCTCTATTTGCTCGAACCCAAGGAACTCTGGGCGTCCCGTTCCCGATAGGATGAGCACCGTTGTCCTGCCGGCACACTACTATCAGGTCTTTGACCTTGATTTCGGGAAGCCGCAACCTGTCGACGGCACCGGAGGTTGGAAAACCGCGGAGCTGCCGCTTTCATTGGACCACTCGGCCCTTGTTGTCATGCACGCATGGGATGTGGGCACCAGGGAGGAATTTCCCGGCTGGCACAGGGTGGTGGAATATTTTGCACGCGCCGAAGAAATTTTGAAGGGTCCCCTCCGGGAACTGCTCAGCGCGGCAAGGGCCTCTCCGCTGAAAATCTACCATGTCGCCGCCGGTCAAAGGTGCTGCAGCGATCTGCCGGGATACCAGCGCACCCTGAAGCTTGCCGGGCCCCCTTCCGGGCCGGTGGAACAGGTCTCCAGCGATCCGGTTTACAAAACCCTCACCGATTTCCGCGTTTCGGATGTGTACCTGGGCACACACAACCTTGCGGATATTCAGGCAGGCTTCGAGAGGCTGGCATTCCCACCCGAGGCGATGCCGCTTCCCGAAGAAGGCATCGCGGTGGACCAGCATCAGTTGTTTGCACTCTGCAAACGGGATCACGTCAATCATCTGATTTATTCGGGTTTCGCCATCAATTGGTGCCTGTTCACCGCGGGTGGCGGGATGTGGGAAATGGCAAGGCGCGGCCTGCTCTGCTCGGCAATCCGCGAAGTGGTCACGGCGATTGAGAACAAGGAAACCATCCACGGCGAGCTTGCAAAGGCCAATGCACTCTGGCGTGTCTCCACCGGCCATGGCTTCGTCTACGATCTGGATTCCTTCATGGCCGCAATCCAGTCTCCGTTGGGTTCATAACCCGACATTCCAAAGCCCCCTGCGGGGCTGGATTCAGGGAACGCTTAACCCGATCACGTTCTGACCTCCGAGCCGATAATTGATCACGAATTTGTGTTTGCCGGCTTCAATGGTTTCGCCTTCAACAAACCCGATGAATTCCCCCTCCAGTTGGAAGTAGCTGACCAGTGGAATGGCCTCTCCGGACTTTGCCTGGAAACCATCATCGACCGTGAGCACCAATCGCGCGCCGGTGATGTCAAGATTCCCGGCCTGAAACGGAGGATCGCTCCTCCCTTTGCCCAACCGTATGGCAAGTTCACTGTTGGGTGAGAACCGGACCACGGCTTTGGGCGAGCCGTCGATTCCAGCCAGCAAGCTGCCACCTTCGATCGATACAGATCCGCACCGCCCCGCCTCAAGGTTGGTGAGCACATGCAGGCTGCCGACCTCTGCCTTACCCCCGTTTCCTAAGTGAAGGCGCGCCGATCCGGACGCTGTCGCCGGTTGAAGAACACTAAGCAAACCTCCGCCGACATAGAGATACTTTGCGCGAAAAGACGAACCAACCCCATCCACCCGAATGGATCCGCTCCCGGCGGAGTCTTTCGTGAATTGGTTGCCACCCACCGTCACCACGTCGGATTCGAAGGA
>JBGSSC010000319.1:0-2573 GCA_041737265.1 Terrimicrobiaceae bacterium
GGCGAGGACTTGCTCCTCCCGCCCGGGCTGGGTCATGATCAGGTGTTCATGAAATCCGAACCGCCGCAAGGCCAGGGGATTCAAGAGTGACGCCTGACCCAGATCCACAAGGGTTTCGATACGAATGCGGTCGGCTTCTTCGCTGGTGGTGAAGCGGATGTAGTCCAAGGCAGCCTGCTTGCGGGCGGGATCTTCGATTCCGGAGAAGACCGCGAGGATTCCTGCATTGATTTCCGCTCCCCCGCCGCCCCGGGGGCCAGCGGGTATCGGGCCGAAGCCCCAGATTTCGGGATCGATGGGAACCGTGTCGCCAACGTAGCGGAAGATCATCCCGATGGGCCGCATTTCCTCGGGGCTCAGTGAGCGGCTGGTACGATAGGCAACCCTTTCGGCCTCGACGAGTTGGTAATAGAACATGTAGGCCTCCACCGCCTCAGGGGACTGGAATGCCGCCCTCCATTCGTCAGGACCCACCTCAACCACAGCGTCGCCTCCGGCGGCGCGGACAAAATTCATCAAATGAAATGCGGCCGACGCTCCCCCCGGCAGCGCCATGCCGTAATAAGCGGGGCCAAGGGAACGGATCTTTCTGGAAAATTCCAGCAATTCCGCCCAGTCGTGTGGAGCCCGCAGAGGCAGGCCGGCCTGGCGAAAAAGCTCCCTGTTGAAATACAATCCGCTCACAAGCACCTGCGTGGGCAACCCGTAGATGTTTTCTTTGCCATCGGGGCCGCGCTTGCGCAGTACCGGCAGAATTTGCTCCGGGATCCGGGCGAGGATGTCGTCGCCGCCTGCTTTGGCCCGGAGAATGAAATCGTCCAGCGGTGCCGCGATTCCCTGCCGGATATAAGTGTCGCTGCTGCGAAATTGCATGCGGATCACATCCGGAGCGATCCCGCCTGCGATCATCATCATCGTTGTCGCCTCGGTGTTCATGCTCTGAATCCGGAGGCCTTCCGCCGCCTGAATCCGGATATGCGGAAATTTCTCCTGAAACCGCGCGACAACCATCTGCTCTGCCACCGAAGGCGGATCAGTCGCCATTACGCCGGGCAAGCCTTGCACCCGTAACGCGACCCGGGGTGGTGCCCCAACCGGCTCCGCCCGTGCCGGGTGAGAAACCCCCAATACCAGCACGCAGGCAATGAATATGTGAGCCGGTCCCATTTTTGTGGAGGTATTTAACAACCGGGGTCAGTGCCGTTCAAGAGGCCCACTCGTGGTTCTGCTGACAAACCAGCGAAAATCGATGTGGTTTGCGAGCGCCATGCCGGGTACAATCAATGGACGAACAACCTGACAAAGAAAGGCGTATCGAGCAATTCTCTTTCGTAACTGATCATTTACCCACGATGGCCACGCGTCCATTAAGAGTCAATTTTGTTTCTTCCGTCGTCGATGCACTGATGGAATCAATCGACCGGGGAATATCGCCATGATTGCCCGAAACGTGCGTTTTCCAGGAACCATGGCCAGTATCGAGGGGTTTTTGGAAGTCGCCGGCCAGCATTCCGCCAGTGAAGGACGCCCTCCCAATGCCTTTCCATACGGGCGCCTTCGGGAAGTCCTGCTGGAGCAGGGAGCCTTCCTCGGAGACACTGCGAAATAAACGCAAGCTCAGGGGTGGCCAGCCCATGCTTCGCGGAGTTTCCGGGGATTGAGGCCGGCAACCCGCCGAACCCAGTGACTGAATCGCGCGGCATCCGAAAACCCCAGACGGTGGGCAATTTCCTTGAAGGATTCCGGCGAGTGACGGATGGCGCGGTGGATTTCTGCCAGCAGGACCCTGTCCCGCTCGGCCCGCAGGCCATGACCCAGATCGCGCCTCGCAAGACGCACCAACTGGACGTGCCCCAAACCGCTCAGGGACTTCCAGCGGGTAACTGGCAGGCTGCCGGCCCGGGGGTTCCCTCGCAGATCCTGCAGGACGCGCTCGAGGCGGGGATCCCGCGCCGACGGAAAAATCCAGTGGCCCCCATGGTGCCCGGCCCAGTCCAAAATCCCGGCCACGGCCCAATACACCCTGGCATTTCGCGCAAGAAGCGCCGCAGTATCACTTATCGCGGCCGCTTTCCGCAGCACCGGACGCACAACGCGCAGCAAAGCCCTTGCATCAATTTTCGAGACAGGCAGCGCGTCTTCAGCTGCGAATACCGGACTGCCGTCGGGCCAGTTGGTGCGGAAACTGAAAGACACAATCCGGCTGCCGCGACGGAATTCATGCCGGCGCAGAAGTCCTGCGGGAATCAACACGGCGGACCCATTGTCCACAATCAATGACTTGCGTCCCCAGGTCAGCCTCACGACACCTTCAAGGACAGCCCAGAAAGAAAAATAGGGATTCGCAAGTTTTATCCGGAGGTGTTCCTCCCGGACACACCCTTCATAGCACATCGCCACTTGAATGACCGGCGGAGTATCAGTAGGGCTCACTTTGATCAGATTTAACAACTTTTGAAGACGGTCGACAATTCATCAGTATGGCAAATTTTTCATGCCGTACGAAAAATCCCACCATGGATGCGTTACTGAGGACAGTTCCTGTCTGGAAGTCGGCGGATGCCGTTGTGGTG
>JBGSSC010000364.1:0-8124 GCA_041737265.1 Terrimicrobiaceae bacterium
CCGCCTGCCGCTACACTGAAGCTGGTCGGGCTCGCTGAGAAACCTGCGGGAAGTGAAATGGACTGCGCGGAAAGCGCTTCGCTGCCCAAGTTGCGAACCGTGGCCGTGCGCTGCTGGCTTGTTCCCACCGCGACATTACCGAAGGCAAGGTCTCCCTCGACCGCGATGATTCTCGAACTCCCCCCGGCACCCGCGCCCCCAGTGATCACCAACGCGTAGGGCTGGCTGTTGGAGGTCAGCGAGCCATCGAGAGAGACTGTCACGGTGTAGTTGCCGGCCTGTGTGGGAGTGGGAATCAAAACCTGCTCGACATTATCCACATTGTTTTTCCCGGTCGTCGCTGCCGATGCCATCGATGCCTGGGTCCATGTGCCGACAAAGGGCATCACGAAAGGTTGATAGACTGTCGAGCCGTTGGGAGCGGTGACCTTGATATCCAGATTGTGAACGAGGTTCCTCGTGCGGCTGTCGGCTCCGGTTTGAGCAGTGCCGGCGGGATCCGTCCAGCACAGGGTGGCGCGGATCGGACTCGCTCCATCCCAGGTGAAAGTGTGGTTCCTGGATGTCGTGGAGGAGGAGATCGTATTCTCAACAAGCTTCGGGCTCCCGAGACTCGCCTTGTGGTCAAGGATAAGGGTCGCGGCGCGCTGCACGTTGATCAGCCCCCAACCGAATTTGTAGTCGGGACCGGCTGTCCCCAGGTCGTCTGCAGTATGCACCAGCAGGGCCTTGAGCATGGACGCACGGAGCATCTGCCCCGAGAATTCATCCGCGTAGAGCCCCGAGAGCAGTGCCGCCGAGCCGGCTGCCGAGGGCGTTGCCATGCTCGTTCCGTTGTAGCTGTCGTAGCTTGAGTTGCTTGCTTTGGTGCTGGAAGTGACTCCAACCCCGTTTGCCACCAGATCGGGTTTGATGCGCCCGTCATCCGCCGGTCCCCAACTCGAGAAACTGCTCATGGTTGCAGCGCCCACCGACCTCGTGGCACCGCTCACCGCATCGTTTACCGCACCTACGGTCAAAACATTCTTGGCCAACGAGGTGAAGGTGATCGACTGGAAGCCACCGAGGGATGTGAGCTCATCCTGCTCATTGCCTGCCGCCCAGAAGATCAGGTAGTAGGGAAGGCTGGCAGCGACCGCATCCAATGACCGCGCTTCCGATTCATAGCGCCCCATGTCTGCTGCCGAGGCACCATAGCCATACGAGTGATTCGAAATCGGCAACCTCACGGAATCCGTTACCGACGCCGCTCCCGCTGCCGTCATCTCAGAATAATCATTGTTCCAGTCGTAAGAGGAAACGGTTGCCGATGGCGCCATTCCCTTGGCATTGGCCTGAACCCCTGACGCAGCGATCGTTCCTGCCACATGCGTCGCATGATCGGAAAGCTGCGCACCCGTATTCAGCAAATTCACCCTTCCGCTGAGCTCTTGGTGCGTGCTGCGCACCGAGCCCTCATCCCAAACCCCCACCTTCACTCCGCCGCCAAGCAGATTGTAAGGGGCTGCCTGCAGCAGACCTGCCCCGCTGGAAATCGCTGCGTTGCGGTTCCGCCGCACAAGATACAAGGGCTCGTCCCCGCGAAAATCCCGCAATTCCATCACCGAACCGTCAGGATTCTCCACCCGCACGGGAATCCCAAGCCTCCGGGCTTTCTCAATGACACTCTCGCGCTTCAAGTTCTCCTGCTCCTGCATCTGGGCGACAACCTGCGCACGCACCGCCGGATCAGACAGATCCACGCCCTCCAAAATCTCGGCAATCGGACGCAACAACGCTTTTCGACCGCCGGTGGAATCTCCCCCGGAAGATTCTGCCGTGGGCCTTCCTTCGGCTGAACCCTCAATTGCCGGCTGGGCGGCGGAATGTTCCGCCCGCGAGGCGTCCGCGAACAGGAGCGCAGGCGTCGAAGCAGGGGCCGCCGTGGGAATTTTCGAAGCGCCGGACCCGGGGAATGGGATGACAGGAGTCCCGTCGAAACCAGGTGAAGGTGCAACATCCGCATTTCCCGCCGCCGCTGTCGGCGTAATCAGTCCGGGTTTGCCTAACTTCTCAATAGGATCATTGCCCTGCGGCTCACCCGACCGCGTCAATAGAATGGCGAGGACAGAAAAAAGCAGGACGGCAACGGCAGCCCCAAGCCAAATTTGCTTCCGTGGCCTCACCAGATCAGCCTAGGTCAACTGCAGATAAAGTCAATGTGCGTGCGCCGGGGAGTGCCGATGTCCCGTCCGCGGGTGTGTCCCCGCCCATTTTGTTACAGAATCGTTACAGTGTTCCTGTTGCCCCGCCAATCCTTCTTGGCAAAATGCGATCACATCAATTGATCACCCACGACGTTCCGGGTGATCGGCCGTTGCGTTTTTCACGGTAAAAAGTCCGCTCCCGAGACGATGTCGGGGGAACAGGGAAGCCTCGGCGCCTCCCCAACAGCTCTCGGGGTTGACAGCCCTCCACCCAACGCGGTGCCCGTCAACCGACCAACCATAAAACCAATGCCATAGCGGCAGACACCAAACGGGACCCCCACCGCCAGGCGAATGCCAACCAACCACATCAAAACAAAATGAAAAAAATACTCACAATCATCGCCCTTGCGGCCGTTGCATCGCTCGCGGGGGTTCATGCACAAACCGATTACTTCTGGAATGGTGCCGACATCGCAGCCAGTCCTGCTGCTGGCGGAACCGGAACTTGGAACGCCACCAACTCGTGGCGTACCGTCTCCGATACCGGGGCTCAAGCCCAGTGGAATGCCGGCAGTTTCACCCACAATGCATTCCTCCAAGGGACGGCCGGTACGATCACTCTCGGCACCAGTGGAAGTACAAACTTCCAAGGAACCAACATGACTGTCAGTACGACCGGATACGTTATCACGTCAACTAGTTCTAATCGTGACCTTCTCCTCAGCGGGACCCTAAACCTTGGAACGAACGTTGGCTTAAGGTTCGACATGAACAACTCGGACGCGACATGGGCGCTCGGCGGCATCAATTTCGCCTCTGGATCTTCTCTCGCTATCACGGGCATAGCGACCGCTAATAACGCGAACCGAGTCAATCTAACGACTAACGCTACGATTTCGGGCGGCAGCATCTCCCTAAATGGTACTGCGGCCGGGCCGACGGGGTTCGCCTCAACCGCAACTATAGGCTCCGGTGGGGCTACGCTCAACTCCAACATCACGAATGATAGCTCAACCTCGGCCACTATCTTGGGTGCGACCACCGGTAACTTGCTCAACTTCGGCGGCATACTAAGCGGCAGTGCACACCTGCAGATCTCGGCGGGTCAATCGGGTGGTGCGGGCATTACTGCTCTCAACAACACCAATGACTACACAGGTGACACGTATCTCAACACAGGAACAAACCATGTGCTTCGCATTGGTATTGACAACGCGCTGCCAACCGGTACGACGGTCTTCTTCGGAGCAAGTGCCGGAGGAGGAACTGCTGACACCGGCGGTTCGGTCGACCTGAACGGTCAAGACTTGGCTGTCGGTGGGTTGGAACATGTGTCCACGACCCGAGGCATCGCTAACAATACGGGCACCCTCTCAACCCTCTCAATTGGCAAGGCGTCCGGCAGCAACAGCTTCGGCGGGGTGATCGGGAATGTCACAAACACCAATCTCCTGACACAGACCAATGAAATAGCCGTCATCAAGACCGGCGCTAGCAGCCAGACCTTCACTGCCAATAACACCTACAGCGGTGGAACGACGATCAGCGCGGGCACGCTGTTGCTCTCGGGGGCTGGAACCATCGGCACGGGCAACCTGATCCTTGATGGAGGCACCTTGAACATCGCAGGCATCACGCCCGCGACCTACGCTCTCTCCGCATCCCAGTCGGTTACGGGTGAGGGAACGATCGTGGGCGCGGCGGGCAAGACCCTTGAGATCGCGGGCACACTGGCACCGGGCAACAGTCCTGGCACAATCACGCTGGACACTGTTGCGGTGACTCTTTCGGGAACATCAACCTTCGAATTTACAAACCCATCGTTCGGCGGAGGAACGTTTGATCTGGTGCAGGGAACAGCTGGCGGAGGAGATGAGAGCATCACATTTGGTGGCATCCTTAACCTCAACTTCAGCGGTGGCAGCTATGCCAACGACTCCTTCGTGCAAATCTTCGATGTGGGCAGCTACGGTGGCAGCTTCAGCGCGGTGAATTTCTCCGGGTTGGATCTTGGCCAATCTGCCACATTCAATGCAGTGAACGGCATCGTGACTGTTATCCCCGAGCCCGGCACGATGACGCTCATCGGCATCGGCAGTGCGTTCCTGCTCTACCGCAGGCGTCGTTGCAAAGCCTAAGCTAAGATACAATTCAACCGCGACGGGCGGTGCGGATCTTCCGTACCGCCCGTTTCGTTTGCAGGGGAGGGAGCCATGCAGGAAGGGGCGGATCTCCGAAGTTTGCAACACTGGGAGCGCCGGCATCCTGCCGGCTTCGTATGACAATTACTCAAATTTGCAGCCATCGGAGATGCGCCCGCTGGAAACGACAGGATTGATGGGATTCTGTTGCAGCTGTTTCAAAACTGCCTCGTGTCGGTGTCGTCAGGAAGGTGGCAGGAAAGCCTTGTAAACGATTGACCTCTCTTCGAGGAACTCGGCGATCAGCGCATGGGACTCCGGGTGGCGGCGATAGATCACTCGATACTTTCCGACCCGCAGGCGTGAGAATCCAAGGAGCGGGTGCCTGAGGGCCCTGGTGTCTTGTCTCTTGCCGGCTTCCAAGTCAGTCAGTGCCCGGCGAATTTGTCGACGCGCGTCCGGGTGGAGTCGCTTGAGTGCGGCGACGACTTGGTCGGAGAGCTTCACTGTGGAAGCTTGCTCGAATCAGTATAGCGAACCTTGCCCGCATTCATTCGCTCCAAGTGGGCGAGGAACGAAGGGTTGTTCATCAGTTCCTGGGTTTCGTCGGGTTCCGGACGTAAATCGAAAGGGAGACCGCCAACCTCCTCGATTTTCGCGAAGAATACATTCACGGCCTCTCCGGGCGTAAGACCAAAGCGCTTGAGAATGGCCTCGGTGCGCGCCTTGCGACCTCTGTCGATGCGGGCGCGGAATAACTCGGTTTTGCTGACGGCAGCCATAGATGCACAAGTGAGCTCAAATTGAGCACTTGTCAAGTCGGCCGACGCATTGCAAGCGGGCTGAAGTTTCCTTCGCCGAACCCATCGGGGGGGGCTTCGGGCATCGGGAGGCGGAATGTGAGGAGGATGGTTGCGGCCAGGGTGGCAGCGGCGAGGCTGAACGTGGCCGGGATGCCCGCCAGGCTGGCGACGAAACCCGCCGTCGCAGCACCCGCGGCAAAACCGCCTTGGAGGAGAATGAAGTGGCACGACAAGGCCCTCCCCCGCATCGATGACGGCACGGAGGTTTGTACGGAAACGTTCAGATTGTTCAACGCGGAGGTCCAGCCCGAGCCGCAAAGAAGGAGGGCGACAACGGCACCTCCAAAACCAAGTGGAAGGGACAAAAGACAGAGTCCGAGGGCGGCAAGCCCTCCGGCGAGTGCCACGATCCGCGCTGGCCGCCACGCATTGCGCAGTGCGGGGAGTGCTGCGCTGCCAACCAGTGCTCCGGCACCAAAAACACCCAACAAGCCTCCGTAGCCTGCTGGCGAGAGTCCCAGACGTTCGCGCGACAAAAGCGGCAGCAGCGCAAATATCGAACTCATGCAGAAGCAGAAGGACACGACCCGCACGAAGGGGCCGCGGAGGTGACGGGCTGTGGCCACTGTTACAATGCCGTGCATGACACCTCGCAATGCGCGGGCAGGACGCGGGGGAGGGAGGCCCTCCTGCCAGGTCAGCAGCACCAACACAACTCCAAGAAACGAGAACGAGTTGATGAAGAACGCGGTTGATGGGCCGGAGGCCGCGACGACCAACCCGCCCAAGGCGGGCCCGACCATCCTCGCCGCGTTGAAGCTGATCGATCCGAGCGCTACGGCCGAGGCAACCTGCCCGTGTGGGACGATATCTTGAACCAGAGACTGCCATGTCGGAGCCGTGATGGCGTTTCCCGAGCCGAGCGCAACCACAAGCAGCACCACATAAAGAGGGGTCGCCCTGCCGGATGCCGCTAGCACACCGAGTCCCGCCGCAGCAACCATCATCCAGGCTTGGACCCCTGCGAGAAGGATTCGCTTGTCGAAGTGGTCCGCCAGCACCCCCCCCGGCAGGCCAAGCAAAATTGAGGGGCCAAGGGCCGCAACAGGCACCATCGCAACCCAGACCGGGGAAGTCGTGAGCTGGGTCATTAGCCATGCCGCCCCCACCGCATGCATCATGGTGCCCAGGTTGGAGACGATGGACGCCGCCCAGAGCCGCCGGTAGATTGGCAGCGCAAGTGGAGCAAAGACTCTTCGCATTACCAAAAAAAGCTGATTCCGAGCACAGCCAGCACTCCCAGGCTCACGATCGAATAGAGCCAATCACGCTGTGCGGCGAAACCGGCCGCCGCAAACGCGACCCGCACCACGGGGTTGAACAACAGAAGCAGAATCCCAAGCTGAATGATGCTCCGGCGTTGACCGACCACTCCGGAATCCAAGGCGCGCTCCACCATCTGCAGCGGTTGGCGAAAATATGACGGCTCGCCGGAAAAAATTTTGTCGCCCTCGACTTCCGCTCCACGAACCGTAAGGTACAAAACCAAGCCGGCTGCAATCAGCAATGCCGAGAGTGCGACACCTGCCAGCATGAGCCGCGCAAGGGATCTCTGGAGGCCTGCGTCGTTCATCCCAAGTTGATTCCGAAGCCGCGGGCAACCATCTGAAGCCCGATAAGGGTTACCACCACAAGGAAGATCGCGCGGAGGAGTTTCACCGGGGCAACAGGCAGCAATTTTGCTCCGACAAAGGCTCCCGCCAGCACACCGAGAGAAACCGGCCCCGCCAGCGCAGGATCAAGGTATCCTCGCTTGAGGTAAACGCCGACGCTTGCCGCCGCAGTCACTCCAATCATGAAATTGCTGGTTGTCGTGGAGACCTTGAAGGGGATCCTCATGATCCGGTCCATGGCAAGCACCTTGAAAGCCCCGGATCCGATTCCCAACAAACCGGAGAGAATCCCCGCGACAATCATCATTGCAAATCCCGCGGGTACTTTTTGTGCCCCATAGGCGACCGGTCCGGAGGGCGTCGGCATTTCTCCCAGCAGTCTCAACTTCCGCGCGAGGTCATCGGGTTCTGCGGATTCGTTGCCAGGCGGTGGTTTGAGGGAAAGGACCACGGTGGCCAGCAATGCGAGGCCGAATACCACTGAGAGGATCTGTGTGTCGAGAACTGTGGCTAAAAAGGCTCCAGCGACCGCCCCACATGTTGTGGCAAGATTGAGGAACATGGCGATTCGCATGTTCGAGATTCCGTCCCGAAGGAAGGCCGCGGCAGCACCTGAGGACGTGGCAATCACAGAAACAAGCGCCGCTCCCATCGCGTAGCGGATGTCGATTCCGAAAACCAAAACTAGCAACGGCGTCACGATAATTCCGCCGCCGAGCCCGATCAACGCTCCGAGCAATCCCGCAAAAAAGGAAGCGGCTGCCACCGCGAAATCAAAGGGAAGGATCTCCATGGCTAGCGAGGCACCGCGCAGGCGAGGCATGCTTTGGAGTCTGAATCATTTCCCATTTCTTCTCGATCCTCCAGTGCCTCGCTAAAAGACTTTTCGCTGCGAAAAGTCATACAGATTCCTTGAGGGAGAGTTTGTTCCGCTGCGGTCTTCCCCCGCCAGACAGCCTGCTGAAACGGCACTTCGTGCCGCACAATCGGGCGAAAAAGTATGGTTGTTCCTCCGCGAAGCGGAAATTCAGCAGCCTGTCTGGAAGAATACTTCTTTTTGCGAAAAAATTATTAAGGAGAGAAGTCGTTTTCATTGCAAGTCCGACAGGCTGCTAGCGGCGGCTCAGTATCACCCGGCCCTCGGCCACGCAGCGGTCGCCCACCGCCGCCCGGACATCAAAAAGCACATGGCCGTCGAGTTCGCCGGCGAGTGTCGCCGAAAGGGTGAGCGGTTCCCCCGGCAGGGCCGCGGAGGGAAATTTCATTGCACGGATCCCCGAAAGGAGGACACCAGGATCTCCAGGCGTGGCGGCCGCGA
>JBGSSC010000366.1:0-7100 GCA_041737265.1 Terrimicrobiaceae bacterium
CACCAAGGGGCAACTCGCGGAATTCTGCAACAGCGCATATTTTGATGCGTGGCGATATGCACCGGAGATGATGCTCAACAAGGTCTATACACAACTCGGATACATTGCTTTTCCTGATGCCCGCACCTACACCAAGCGGGAGGTCAGGCTTCAGGGACTCACCCGACACAGCAATGACATCTCCGCGGGCTCCCTGGATGATTCCTATTCCGCAGGGATGAGAATAGCCTATGCAACCCATCGTGAGCAGTCACTGGTCGCGGCGGAATCTGAACGCGAAATCCGTGCATTGCGGGCTCTGGATGTGTTTTTGAAGAAAAACATGCCCCCCGCGCTGCCTGCTGCGCTGGTCGCACTGGTGCTGACACTCGTGGCGTTCCTGACGCCGGCCTTTCGTCCGCTTTCGGTTGCTTCTCTCCTTTGCTGTCTCTATTTCGCCATCCCCGCTGGCAATGCGCTCACAATCGCCCTCGTTCATGCGCTTGACAATGATCGATACCGGATGAGCTATGGTATGATCCTTCTTTTTGCCATCATGGCAACGGTCATGCTTCTGGCCTCATTCATCGTCGAACGCGTCGCGCTCGGTTTTCCCGGAAAAAATGCCAAAACCTGAGACTCTCGCCCGATGGATTCCTGCGGTGACCGGCATTTCCCTGCTGCTCATTCTGCTGCTTGTACGAAAGCCGTGGGCCGTCCTGGCAGAGGTGGGAACCCCCGACAAACCGCGTGATTATTTGGCAGTGTACGGTTGGTGGACTGCTTTGGCTAATGCCGGACTGCTGCTTGTGCTATCTGCGACAGCGCATTGGTGGATGATGAAAAGCAAGCCGCAGCCCGTATGGTTGCGGGTTCCGGAACTGCCCCGGTGGTTTCTTCCCATCGTGGCAGTGGCCGTCCTGCTCGGAGGTTTTTTTTCTTCGATGCGTCTTGGTCAAAGTCTTTGGGATGACGAGGCTAACAGCGTTCGCCGTGTGATTTCCGGACGGTTTGTCGAAGGCAAAGATGCGAAACTGCGCTTCAAAGTTGTCCCGTGGGAGCAAACCCTATGGAACTACCAACGTCCGACCAATCACCACATGCAAAGTATTCTTTCAAAGCTCAGCTTGGACGCTTGGCGGGGAATCACTAAGCCAAATGGATTGCCTTTCAGTGAAGCTGTAATGCGTTTGCCGTCTCTGATCGCGGGCGCGGGAGTGATTGTTACGCTTGCATTTCTGCTTTGGCGTTTGGGCTATCCCCGGGCCGGAGTCTTCTCCGCATTTTTGCTGGCTGTGCACCCATGGTTTATCCGGTATGCCTCCGAGCTCCGGGGTTACATTTTTTCAATTCTCTTTTTATTGCTTGCTTTGCTCTTCCTGCTGCAGGCCTTGGAAACCGGCCTCTGGAGATGGTGGGCTGGCTTCGCCATGTCCTGGCTTTCGATGCTCTATGCCTATCCTGGCACCCTTTTTGTCTTCCTGCTGCTTTCTCTCCTCGCGCCCGTTGGCGTGTGGATGCGCAACAATCCCGCCGATTGCTGGCCCCAGCTTGCCAGGTGGTTGGCGACAAGCCTTATTGCCGGCATGGTGTTTCTCCAGTTGATGGTGCCTTGTGTTCCCCAGGTTGGAGAATTCATGCGGGAGGTGATGCTCGGTCAGCTCACCCCTCGCTGGCACTGGAACCTGCTCGCTCATTTTTTGACGGGAACGCCATGGAATAACTCGGACTCACCCTCCGCGGGCTATCCCGAACTGAAATGGGCGGCGGAGGCTGCCCGGCCTTATTTCGGATGGCTTCTATTGGTTGTTGCAGCGCTGGTCGCCGGGGGCTTGATTCGGCTGGCTGTGCGACGTCCCGTCGGATGGATGGTTGCTCTTGTTTGGGTTTTGCCGGCTGTGGTGTTGTACGCCACCGCCCGAATCAAGGGGCAGTACCTTTATGAGTGGTATCTGATCTTCGCGCTGCCCGGGGTTGTCGCCCTCTTCGGTCTCGGAGCCGATTTTCTTGCGGGAGCTCTGGATCGTTTCAGCCGTGCAGGTGGGGTTGCCCTTCTTGTGGTTTCGCTCGTCTGCGTATTTTCCTTCACTGCGCCCGCCCGCAATCGTCTGACCACAGCCCCTCTTCAAGCCATGCGCGAATCGATTGGAAAGGTCCGCCTTTCGCCCGACCCATATTCCAAAGGGCAGGACGCGATTCTGACCGCGGAGGTGGGCGTGCGGCTTGAAAACTACGATCCGCGAATCGTGCCGGTCTTATCGGTGGCTGACCTGCGGGCGCTGACAGCAAAGGCTGACACCGAGGATAAGCCACTATTTGTCATTACCGGCAACCCCTGGGCCGTGGCAGTGCAATCCCCGGAGATTAAGGAGCTGCTTCAAGATGAGGGACATTTCGAATTAGTTGCTGAGTTTCAGGGATTCGACCCGACATTGACTCTGAGTGTCCGTCGCTATCGCCCCGGCACATTTGTTCTCCCCCGAAAAAGTGGACGCTTGGAGTGCAGCGAATAGGGATATTTAGTTTAGAGAAGGGTTGAGGTTATGGGAGTGGTTTTTGATAAAGCCTAGGGATCCGTGGCGGCGATTGATGTTGTAGAAGGATTGGAGGTAGTCGAAGAGGGCGCCTTTTGCGGCAGCGTGTGACTCGAAGAGGAGTGCATCCCGGGAGAGTTCGCTCTTGATGGAGGCAAAGGCGCTTTCAGCGAAGGCGTTGTCATAGCACAAACCTGCGGCACTCATGCTTTGACGCAGGCCGCAAAGGGCCAGAAGGGAGCGGGTGGTGTTTGCCGAGTATTGGGAGCCGCGGTCCGAGTGGAAGATTGCGTTAGCAGTAATGAGACCGGAGGCAATGGCGCGTCGCAGGGCATCGGAGACCAGCGTCGCGTGCATGGAGTCAATCAGCGCATACCGCTCTGCGGATCCTCCGAGAGTATGCTCACTGCTTTTTTTAAGATTTCACGCTGGCGGCGGAGGTAATCCACTTCGCGTTGAAGGCGGATCTCCCCTGCCGCTTCGGCAACGGGGGCTGCGCTCCTCTGCGTCTCTGCGCCTCCTCGCGAAAACCTGTCTTGCAGAGAAATTCCAACCACCTCGCTCACCCAATCTCGTCATGTGGAACCACCCTTTGCTGTGGATTTTTTCGCCTCAGCATGACAATGCTCGCGGATGATTCTCCGCACGACCGCACATCCACGGGCCGGCCTGATCGGCAATCCGTCGGACGGGTACTTTGGCAAGACCATTGCATTTACCTTCACGAACTACTCGGCAACGATCGAGCTCTGGGAGTCGCCCGAGTTGGAGCTCCTTCCCAGCCGCAGGGACCATTCGGTGTTTTCTGGCCTTGCGGCTCTTCACAACGACGTGAAGCGCCATGGCTACTACGGCGGGTTCCGTCTGCTGAAAGCAACCGGCAAGGCCTTCTTCGAATATTGCCAGACCCGCGGGATCGCCCTCGACAACCGGAATTTCACGCTGCGCTACTCCTCGGACATCCCCAACCGCGTGGGGCTTGCGGGCTCGAGCGCGATCATCACGGCCTGCGCGCGCGCGCTCATGGGATTTTACAACGTCCCGATCTCCCGCCATTCGCTCGCCAATCTGGTATTGGCCGTGGAGAACAACGAGCTTGGCATTCCAGCGGGCCTGCAAGACCGCGTGGCGCAGGCGTACCAAGGGGTCGTCTTTATGGACTTTGACCGCAAAACGATGGATGCCCGCGGCTATGGCACGTATGAACAGCTCGACGCCGCACTCCTTCCGCCCCTCTACATCGCGTTCCGCGAGGATCTTTCGGAAGGCACCGAGGTCTATCACAGCGATCTGAGGGCCCGCTGGCAACGGGGCGACAAGGATGTTGTGGAGGCCATGGCTTTCTGGGCGGACCTGACCGTCCGGTTCCGTAACGCCATGCTCGCCGGCGATCACGCTGAAATGCACCGCCTGCTCAATGCCAACTTCGACAAGCGTGCCAGCCTCTATGATGTCGGGGACGGTAACCGTGAGCTTGTCGAAACCGCCCGTGCTGCCGGTGCCAGCGCCAAGTTCGCCGGGAGCGGGGGGGCAATCGTCGGTATCTGCGACGACGAGGAAACCTTTCAGCTTCTCGAACGCTCCTTTGCTCCGAAGGGAGTCAAGGTCATCCGCCCGGAATACGCGTCTCCCCTCTCGAACCCGACCGCCTGAATGAAGGCCGTGATTCCCGCAGCGGGTTTCGGAACCCGGTTTCTGCCCGTTTCCAAGGCCGTGCCCAAGGAAATGATGCCGCTCGGGGACCGGCCGGTGATCGGCTTGGTGGCGGAAGAAGCTGTCGCAGCCGGGTTCGATGAAATCCTGATCGTGCTGGCACGCGGCAAAGAAGCGATCATCGAATACTTTACTCCGGACCCGGCTCTCGAACGCCACCTCGAGGCCTCCGGAAAACACGAAGCCCTGGCCGCCGTACGCTCAATCGCCCGCGGAGCGCGGATCCATTACATTTACCAACCCGAGATGCGCGGCCTCGGCGACGCCGTGGCGCTTGCCCGCGATTTCGTATGCGGGAGTGGAGCCTTTGCCGTTTTGCTTGGTGACACCGTGATGCATGGCGGTTCCCCGCTTCCGGCGATGGCAGCCGCATGGAGGGAGCGCGGGCTTGGCTCGGTGGCACTCGAACCCTGCCCGGAAGACCGCGTCTCCCGATACGGGGTTGCGGGCGGCCGGGCGGTTTCGCCAGACACCTTCGAACTCTCCCATATCGTCGAAAAACCGGCACCTGCGGATGCTCCCCGCCTCACGGGTCCATCCGGGAAGCCCCTCCCATTCCATGCCTTCGCGGCCCGTTACCTCTTCCCGGAAAAAATCTTCGACTTCCTTGCTTCCGCAAAACCCGGACGCAATGGCGAAATCCAACTCACCGATGCAATGGACGGCCTCCGCGCAGGACCCGGGCTGCTTGGAGTAACGTGGGGTGGACGCCGCCTGGACATCGGCAACCCCCGGGGCTTGATCGAGGCTGCGGCATTGCTGGAAGCAGACTAGCCAGCGTGGCACCGCACCGCAGTAGGTAAGACATGCTGGAAAACCTCCGCTCTTCGGTTTATGAAGCCCGGATTCCCGGTGCCTCGCTGAAGACTTTTCGCTGCGAAAAGTCCATCAGATTCCTTGAGGGAGCTGAGATCAAACGGGACGAGAAACCAAACGGGGCGAATTTCAGTTCTCAAGGAATCTTATGATCCGCTGGCTCAACATCCTAGCGAATCTGTTTCCCGTTTGGGTCCTCCTGTCCTGCGGGCTGGCCCTGCTGAGACCGGGCCTTTTCCTGTGGTTCAGCGGTCCGTGGATTGTGTGGGGGCTCGGGGTGGTGATGTTGGGGATGGGGATCACGCTCGGGATCGACGACTTCCGGCGGGTTGTGAAAATGCCTGCGGCTGTTGCGACCGGCTTCTTTGCCCAGTTTTTGTTGATGCCATTTTGGGGGTGGGCGATCGCGCGCTTTATGGACCTACCACCGGCCGCCGCCGCGGGGCTCATCCTCGTTGCCTGCTGCCCCGGAGGCACCGCTTCCAACATCGTCACCTACCTTGCCCGGGCCAATGTGGCACTCTCGGTCGTGATGACCCTCTGCTCGACGGCGGCAGCAGTGGTTCTCACGCCGCTGCTCACCGCATGGCTGGCCGGTGCCTATGTGCCAGTGGATCCTGCCGGCCTTTTCCTGAGCATGCTCCAGATTGTCCTGGCACCTGTTCTGATCGGTGTCGGCATCAATCATTTTTTTCCAAAGGCAGCCGGGCTTGTCTCTCCGGTTTCACCCCTGGTCTCCGCGCTTGTTGTCGCACTTATCTGTGCGGGCATTGTCGCTGTCCGCGCAGACGAGGTCAAATCCAGCGGAGCCTCGCTTGCGGCGGCGGTGTTCCTGCTCCACGCCGTTGCATTCGCGAGCGGGTACCTTTTTGCCAAAATCTTCGGCTACGACACGACCATTGCCCGCACGGTCTCCATCGAAACCGGCATGCAAAACTCAGGCCTCGCCTCGGTGCTTGCACGCCAACACTTCGCCGACCCAATGGCTGCCGTGCCGGGAGCCATGTCCGCCGTCATGCACTCGGTGCTGGGCAGCACGCTCGCGGCCCTATGGCGTTTGCGACCGGCAAGGAAGGGCGGAGATTGCTGATCGTTGATTCGGAATTCTCTGCCTTTTGGCGGCCTAGCGGGAGCAGGTTCACTTTGCGAAGCAAAATTTTCTAATCCGCCGGCGATGGCGGCTATTTCTTACCGGGTGCCCTTGCCCACACGCCCGACCTTGGCACCGGCTCCGCCGGATTAGGAGTTGATCAATCCCTTGAGCATCGGCAGCCTTTCAAGAAGAGAGGCAGTAACTTCCGGACCAACCGCCTTCTGGGCTTCCTGTAAAAATTCTTTGGCAAAGGGAATCGCCTTGTCGGTCGAGATCCCTGCACTCTGCAGGGCTCCCATCACTTTGGCCGCCTCACCGGCCTGGCCTCCGAGCAGTCCTCCCGCAGAACCCAAAAGCCCCCCAAGCAGTCCTGACGCCGACTCCTGCGAAGGAGCCGCCGCTTCGGCCATGATCTGCTGAGCCCCGGGGATGAGCACTATGAATTTTTCAAAATCCGTGCCTCCTGCTTTTTGTTTGATGGCATTGAGGAGAATTCTGACGCCGCTGCGGACCGTTGCTTCCGGCAGTCCGAATTTTACGCTGATTGCTTTGATGACTTCGTCCATGGGATTGGTTGGGTTGGTGGATTTGCGGACCCTTTCCGGTCCGCGCAGAGCGTTTCTGAATGGCGATCCGGCTCCTGTCGAGCCGGTATTTCCCGGAGGGAAACGCTTCGTCGTTTCCCATGATTATTCGGCAAGATGTCCCGGATCGCCTCCAAGCCTGCCGGCTTCGGAGGCTCAGAGTTCTGCAGCGATGGCCACCGGGAGTTGGCGGGGACCCCAGCCGTGGAGTTCGGCATCGATCGTTTCGAGCCGGCGGATGAGATCAATAACGTCCGCCCGCGGGACGGGCCCGCCCGCTCCGGCGCAGAAGTGGGTGCGGCATGCGAAAGGACGATCCTTGTAGATCAGGCATCGCTGGGTGGTGGGGTGAAGGAGCGGGCAGCCGCCATCTTCGCGCAC
>JBGSSC010000373.1:0-2444 GCA_041737265.1 Terrimicrobiaceae bacterium
ACCTGGCCCTTGGGCAGGAGGGAGCGAAAGCTCTCGTCCAACCTTCTCACTATACGGCGAGCCGGAGTTTTTTCTGCAACCGGATGTTGGACGCGTCTTCTCCTTCCGCGTCCCGCTTTGACCGATATCTCCGCGATCTCGCCTCCCTCCCCACCGTCGTGGGCATGTGGGATTTCGGGGACACGATTGATCCGGGCTACAGTCGTACCTACGCGGCCGCAGGGCGACTCCAACGACGCCCGGTACCCCAACCCTATTTCTACGCGGGAGGCCATTTTGCCCTCGCCGAATGGAGTCATACCCTTCTTTACGAGCCCGTTTGGGCCAACAACGAGTATGATTCCCTGTTTGCCTTGTGTCAGGAGGCGATGCGAGCGGGAGGTCCGGCAGATCTTTGGCAGCGCCTCCGACAGTTCGCCCGCCATGCCATCGAAGTGGATTTTGTCCATTATTCCGACAGCCCCGAGGTGCATCATGGAACCCCGGCCCACAGTGCGGAGCATCGCAAGGCCACTGCCTATCCCAGCCATCTGTGGTGCGAAGGGTTGCTTGCCTATTACTGTCTTTCGGGAGACGATGGGGGGCTCGATGTTGCCGTCAAACAGGGCGACTTTATTTTACGGGTGTTTGCCGATCCTGTCCGGCGGAAGAAGATCTGGCGATTCAATCGGGAACTCGGATGGGCATTGCTTCATCTGGCGGTGTTGGCCGACCTGACCAATGAGGAGCGCTTCCGAACAGGTGCCAGGGAACTTGCCGAGCTGCTTCTCTCCGAACCAATCACTCCCGAACTGGCAGAGAGCATGACCGAATTTTCCTTCGGCACGGCCAGCATTGCCTTGGGCATAGAGGCGCTATGGCTCTTGGAAGGCGGACAGAATCTGGCCGAATGGCTGGTCCGGGTGTCCACAGTGGTAGGCCAACAGGTTCAGGCCGGAGTTCCCTCAACAGAGCCGGCCATGACCCTTTGCTACTTTAATGCGGCCTGGGCGGTCTCCGGTGATCCCGCACATATTCATGCGGGGATGGTTATTCTTGAAGAGTTGATGAACAGCACCCGCTGGGCTGAACCACCCCGTTTCACCAAACCAATGGCCATGCTCTACCGTGGTCTATCACGTTTTCTTCGAGCGGCGGCCGATCTCGGTCTGCTCACAAAATTGGACTACCATTTTGTCCCTGACCCAGGGGCGCAGGCAGGGAGAAAGAGAGCAGTGGCGTCGGACCCGTGACTTATGGGAAACGACGAAGCGTTTCCCTCCATTTTTGCGAAGCAAAATTTACTAACCCGGCGGCGGCGGTGGCTGTTTCTTAGCGGGTCCGCTTGCCCGCAACCCCGCCCTTTGCACCGACTCCCACCGGATTAGAGCTCTTGATCCGGGCGGTGGATTTCCGGATGGTGAGGGTCATGGGCAGCCTGACTAACTGGATATCGAGATCGGGATTTTGGAGGTGGGAGTGGATCAGGCGGACAGCCTCCACTCCGCTTTGCACGAGGGGGTTGTGAACCGTGGTTAGCGGGGGATCGAGTTCGGCGGCGACCTGCAGGTCGTCGAAGCCGACGATGGAAATTTGCTCTGGAACCGACCAACCCAGTTCCTTGGCGCGGGTCAGCACGCCTATGGCGCGGCGGTCGGAGGTGGTGAAGATGGCGGTGGGCGGGTGGGGGCTGTTGAGAAACTTCTCCGCCGCGGCCGCACCATCTTCCGCAAGTCCTCGCGGGTCGACCACAAGGAGGTCTTCGCGGAATGGCACGTCGTAATGACGGAGGGCTTCCTTGTAACCTTCCAGCCGAAGCTGCATGAGCGGTTTTTTTTGATCGCCGACGATGATCCCGATGCGGCGGTGCCCGAGTTGCAAGAGGTGCTCCACCGCCAGCATGGTTCCCTGTTTGGTATCCACCTGCACTTCACTACAAACCAGACCGCGGTGGCGATTGATGGCCACGACCCGAATTCCCAGATCGATAAGTTGTCGGATGCCCTTTTCCGACAGTTGATCGCCATTGAGGATGACTCCGGATCCGGAGGAAAGCTTGCGGAGGATGCTTTCGGACAAAACGCCGGTCCAATCCGGGGGCACCTCCACGGGAAATCCGTATTGGAATCCCCCTTCCACAATGCCCTGGTAGCGGAACAGATGGATTTCCCAGTTCACCGGATCATGGCGGGCATCAACACGGGGGCCGAGGCCCAGAAGGTAAATGGGCGCGGCGGTTGGAGGGTTGGCATTTCCAATCGGCGGACGCGACCTGCGTTCCACCACAAAGGTGCCCTTGCCGTGCTTTCGCTCGACCAATCCTTCCTGAATCAAGCAGTGCATTGCCTGGCGCACCGTGAGGTATGCGACATCAAAAGCCTGGGCCAGATCACGCTCTGAAGGGAACCGATCTCCCGGGCGATAGGCTCCACTCAGGATGTGGCGCCGGATTTGTTCGGCCGCGA
>JBGSSC010000594.1:0-2320 GCA_041737265.1 Terrimicrobiaceae bacterium
CTCCACCCAAATCGAAGAAGCTTTCGTCGGGTGAAAAATCGGAGCGTCCCAGAACATCGCACCAGATTTTCCACACCGCCTTTTCATCCCGGTCCAGCGGCGCCGTGACCCTGCCTGCCGGTCTTTCCTCCGCCAGGGCCATTGAGCAAAGCAGGCGGCGGTCCACCTTCCCGTTGGGCGTGACGGGAAGGCATTCCATCCCCACGAAGATTGTGGGGATCATGTGGGGTGGCAGGGAACGAGCGAGAAAATCGCGAAGATCACTTTCAGTATGCCCCTGAGGAACCACACACGCGGCGAGTTTCTTTTCCCCGCCCGCATCCGGAATCGGGATAACCACCGCGCTGCGGATCCCGGGATGCTCCATCAAGGCGCTCTCAATTTCCCCGGGCTCAATCCGGAAGCCGCGGATTTTGATCTGTTCGTCCGTTCTCCCAAGAAATTCGACCACCCCCTCCGGAAGCCAGCGGCCCCGGTCGCCCGTGGCATAGAGTCGGCCCAGTGAGCGGTGCATAAGGAATTTATCTGCTGTGAGGCCCGGCTGGTTCAGGTAGCCGCGGGCGAGACCATCGCCCCCCACGTGAATTTCACCCTCCACCCCGACCGGACACGGCTCTTGTGCGGGGTCAAGAATGTGGACACTGCTGTTTGCAATGGCCCGCCCGATCGGGATGGATGGGCGAAGGCAATCTTCGGCTGTGATCCGATGGCAGCAGGAAAATGTGGTGTTCTCGGTTGGCCCGTAGCCATTGACAAAATGCAGGCCGGGGAAGCGCTCGATCACTTTCCGGGACTGGGCCACCGGTACAACATCTCCGCCGACGATGAGTTGCCGCAAAGGCGCGAGATCATCGATGCGTTCCTCCACAACCGTGCGGAACAACCCAGAGGTCAGCCACGCCGAGGTGACGCCCTGCTCACGGATCGTCCGGCCGACCTCTTCCAATGATAGAGGCCCCTCGGGAACAACGGCCGCGCGGCCGCCATTGCAAAGTGGCGCCCAGATTTCCAGGGTGCTCAAGTCGAAGGATAGCGGCGACAATACCAGCCAGGTCTCATCCGAATCCATCCGGGCGAAGTCCGGATTTTTTATCAAACGCATCACCGCCTGGTGCTCAACTGCGACCGCCTTTGGACGCCCCGTGGAACCTGAAGTCAACAGCGCATAGCACAAATTTTCCGGCTTCGATTCCGGGTTTGTCAGCGGCGGAGATTCGTCTCCCGGAGATGGATCATCCACACAGAAAACAGGCAAGTCGGTTTCCGGGAGCATGGGGCGCAAATTGCGGCGGGTCAGGATCGCGACCGGGCCCGCATCATTCAGCACGAAACGATTCCGCTCCTCCGGGCTGTCCGGTTCCAAGGGTAAGTAACCGCCTCCCGCTTTGAGGATTGCAAGCAAACCAAGAATCATTTCCAGCGAGCGGGGTAGAAAAATCCCAACGAGTGAGTCGGCTACCACTCCCTCACGGCGAAGACGTTGAGCCAGCCGGGTTGAGGCGATTTCCAGTTCTCCATAGGTCATCGACGACTTTCCACAAACAACAGCTATCGCCTCCGGCCGGATCGCTGCCATAAGGCTGAACTCCTCATGCAGGCAGCGGTCCCGCGGATAGGGGCGAGCCGTGACATTCCAACTCTCCGGAGGCTGGTTTGATTGCCCTGTTCTATCAGTTCCGGTTCTCACTTTTGTCCGAGGCGCTGCCAAATGGCGAAAGGAGGAAAGTGCCTGGGTAATAGGTGCATCCTGTTGTGTTTGCCGATTTTATAATGCGAATCCCCTCCCGGCTGCAACTCATTGGAAAATGCCTACTGTCGGAATTGATTGCTGCAACTCCTGTTTCTTCAGGATGCAGACTGAAACGTGATCGATCTCCATGAAAGGCTACGTAAAATATTTTGCGAAGCAAAATTTTCTAATCCGGCGGCGCTGGCACCCTTTTTTCCAGCTGGTTACTTTGCCCTCATCCACCATGTCGCCACCACTCCCCGCCGGATTAGTTGGATTTCCTGCCCTTGGCGTGGGAAGATTCGCGGGTGAAGGGTGCTGTGCTTTCCGACTCAATAAATTCCTCTCCCGAAGCGTCCGACCGGGATGCGGATGATCCGGCAGCTGCCGCCGCGCACCCCAAGGCTTTGGTCATTGAGGATGACCGTCCGACACGGATGCTGCTTGAGCGGATTCTGCGGTCCCGGGGGCATCAGGTGACAAGCTGCGGATCGGCAGAGGAGGCGCTCGATTTGCTTGAGGCCTCGTATTACCCTCTGATCACTCTCGACATCCGGCTTCCCGGGATGAGTGGGTTGGAATTCGCAAAGA
>JBGSSC010000387.1:0-2817 GCA_041737265.1 Terrimicrobiaceae bacterium
TGTAAAGCGTTTGTCCGAGGATGAGGCCGGTGAGGCGCTGATCCACAAGGATGGTGCGGTTGCCGTTGTTCCAGTCCAGAGCGAGGAGCCCGGAAGCCCCCGGCGCTAGCTTTGCGGCTTCCGCCGTGAGTTTTCCGTGGAGCGAGGAATCGCCCCTGCAGACAACTTCCACCCACCACTTGAAAATGTCGCCAACGGCCGACTGGCCTGCCTCCACTCCATAGAAGCCGGGAAGAATGGCTCCATGCACGATCCCGCAAATACCTGGAATTTCCGGCAGCTTCCGGTCGGCTGGCAAGACCGCGCAGTCACAGGTGGAAGTTCCGATGACCTTCACAAGAACGCCTTCGCCGATGCCCGAGCCAATGGCGCCGTAGTGGACGTCCATCTCGCCAATCGCTATCGGGATGCCGGCACGGAGTCCGAGGCGGGCTGCCCACTCCGGGCAGAGTGAGCCTGCCTGCACCGAGGCATCGTAGGCGGTGTCATAAAGCCGGTCGCGGAGCACGGCCAGCCGGGGGTCCATCATGCCGAGAAATTCTTTGTCGGGAAGTCCGCCCAGATCGGCCGCATAAAATGCCTTGTGGCCTGCAGCACAGACCCCCCTCCGGATCCCACGCGGGTCCTTCACGCCGCCCAACACGGACGGAATCCAATCGCTGAGTTCCACCCACGAAAACGCGGCATCAAAGACCTCCGGATCGGTCTTCAGGCATTTCCAGATCTTGCTCCAAAACCATTCGGAAGAATACGTGTTTCCGCAGCGTGCGATCATGTGCGGGCGATGGGCCCGTGCCAGTTCTGTGATGGCAGCCGCTTCGGCATGGGCTGTGTGGTCTTTCCACAGCCAGCATTGGGCGGCGGGGTTTTCGCGGAATCGCGGGAGGGTGCCAAGGGCGGCGTTGTTGGCATCCACCGGAATCGGGCTCGACCCCGTGGTGTCAACTCCGATTCCGGCAATCGCTGCCGGTTCGAATGCCGGCTCGTTGGAGCGGGCGTCGGCAAGGGCTCCGCGCACGCTTTCCTCGAGACCCAGCAGGTAATCTCCGGGATGCTGCCGGGCGAGATTTGCATCGCGGGGATCCAGCAGAACCCCCTCTTTGCCCGAAGGATAGCCCACGACGCAGACCCCGGCCTCTTTGCCATCGGCACACCGCACGATGAGGGCCCGCACCGAGTTTGTTCCGTAGTCAATCCCTAGGGTATACGATTGCATAGGCCTGTTTGATAGCGCGGGTGGCGGGCCATTGTCGAGTGCGGGCGATTCGGCCCGCAGCTAGACATTGAAGGAATCCCTTCCGCTTCGAGCGCCATCCAGAGAGGCAAGGAAGCGGCCTCCCCGACGCCGGCACTTCGTGTCGGGGACAAGGCAGTCCTAATCTTTTGCCATTTTTACATAATCGGGCACCATGGGCCTATGAAGGCCGTGCTTGTTCCGATTATTGTATGCGCGATGATAACCCGGCTCTCTGCCCAGACCGCACCGGAATCGACCGGGGCCCTCGCGCTCGATTTGCTGAAAAAGGCGGTTCCTGCCGGAGAAAATGCGGTGATCTCGCCCTATTCGATTCAGTCGGCACTGGTCATGGCCTATGCGGGCGCGGCCGGCGTGACGGAAGGGCAGATGAAGAAGACGCTGCACTATGGTCCGGGTGCGGTGGATTCGTTTTCCTCGCTTCGAAGCGAAATCGCACCTCCGCGTGACGGAGAACTGGAAATTGCCGACCGCCTTTTCGGTCAGGACGGATATCCGTTCCACCCGGAATTTCTCAGCCTTCTGAAATCAAAATTTTCCGCGCCGCTGGAAGTTGTGAACTTTGAAAAGGACCCGCCGGCTGCCGCCCGCCTCATCAATGCCTGGGTCGAAAAGCAGACCCGCAAGCGCATCAAGGATTTGGTTCCCGAGTCGGCCCTTGACCGCCTCACCCGACTCGTGCTCGTCAACGCGATTTACCTCAAGGCGCAGTGGGCGCAGGCATTCGATCCGGTTCTCACCAAACCCGGCACGTTCCATCTTGCGGGGGGAAAGACCACCCTGGTCCCGATGATGTCGCGCGCGGGCCGGATGGGCCACCTGCGAGGCAAGGGATTTACGGCAGTCTCTTTGCCTTATCTCGGCGGAGACTTGGAGTTCGCCGTGATTTTGCCCGATGCCGAACTTCCGCCCCTTGAAGCCTCACTGAAACCCGAGGACCTCTCCTCGCTTTGTGAAATGCCTTCCTCCGAAGTTTCTCTCAGTTTGCCAAAGTTCCGAATCGAGCCCCCTTTGCTGAAGCTGGGCGATGTCTTGTCGGCCCTTGGGATGCCCTCCGCATTCGACAAGCCACGGGGCAGCGCGGATTTTTCCGGCATCGCTCCCCGCAAACCCGACGACTACCTCTACATCTCGGAAGTTTTTCACAAAGCGTTTGTGGAGGTGGACGAAAAGGGCACCGAAGCCGCCGCTGCGACCGCGGTTGTCATGATGCGGGCAATGATGGCGCCCTCCAATGAGCCGCTCAAAGTGGTCGTGGACCGTCCGTTCCTCTTCGCCATCAACCACATTCCCTCGAAGACGTGCTTGTTTCTCGGGCGGGTCGCTAATCCGGCTGGAGCCGGTGATATGGACGGGGGTGGGGGCAAGGAGACCCGGTGAGAAACACCCTCCTTCGCCGCCGGATTAGGTGCTCTTTTGCTGCGCAAAAGGGATGGGAAGGCGGGTCTTCCGCGAATCCTGTGCACGGCGTTTTTTGTGACAGACTTAAATGGCAGGAAATTTTCTTTTCGTGATCAGTCACACCTCTTCGCGGAGGGGCTCCCGCTGGCTTGCGTTGCTTG
>JBGSSC010000432.1:0-1828 GCA_041737265.1 Terrimicrobiaceae bacterium
CTGCGCCGGGTCATCAAGGGGGGGAGCTTTCTCTGTCACCCCGACTATTGTGAAAGCTACCGCCCGGCTGCCCGCCGTGGCACCCCGCCGGATACCGGGAGTTCCCACGTCGGCTTCCGGTGCGCCAGATTCCTTGAGCCATGATATTTGGCTCGCTTGAATCAAGTTTTGCTTCCCGCCTGATATGAGGCCGTGCCTCGCTGGGGGATGGGACGAGTGATGGATTGAATCCCGGCGTGGAGTTTGAGAATGTTACCGTGACATGTCGGCATCGGTATTTCCCCACCCGGACTTTGAGAGTCTGATCGATGCGCTCCCGGCGGGTGGAAGACCCGGCAGGCCCGTATTGCAACCCGTGGTGGTGCCTTCACTCCTATTTGCCGATTGCGTGCAGAGGCGGATGGCCGACCGGTTCGGAATTTGCATGGGGATGGACTTTCAAATGCCGCAGGATTTTGTCCATCAGGCGGTGGGACCCGGTCGGAACAGTCCATGGTCGAAGAGGCGCCTTGTGTGGCGGATTCTTCCCCATGTTCCGGCCTATTGCAATTTGCTGGGGTTGCAGGACCCCTCGCCGCGGGACCGCTTTGCGCTGGCCGGGCTGATTGCCGACCGCTTCGACCAATACGGACACTTCCGTCCGGAGTTGATCCGCCAATGGGCTCAGGGTCAGTGGGGCGGAGAGAGGGAGGCGGAGCAGGAGGCCTGGCAGCGCGAGTTGTGGGAGAAGCTTCAGGCTGGAATCGACTCCCCGCACCCGGCTCTCGCCATGGAGCAATTGAAAAAGGACTGCAATGCCCGAAAATCCCTTGCCGGGCTTTATCCCGAATTGCTCGTCCTGGGCACAGGTGCTCTCGATCCTCTTTTGCTCGAAGTCCTGCAACTGCTCGCCTCCGAGGGCTCCGAGGTGAAGGTGCATGTCGTTCTGCCCTCGATGGATTTCCTTGGCGATCTTCACCGGCGGGGAGAAATCACCAGAACAGACATGGATCCGGAGGATATCGCAATCCCAGTCGGACATCCGCTTCTGGAATCCATGGGGCGTCATGCCATCGGAGCATTTCACCTGTTGGGAAAACTGGATGACCAATACACGCACTGGCCGGAGGCTGATGCCGGGCAAATCGGAGAAGGTTCGCTGCTTCAGCGTCTTCAGTCGGATATCCGCTCCCTTCGTGCTCCATTCGCGGAAAACGCGGAACCGGGGGATGTGAGTTTGAGGGTTCATTCCTGCTTCGGCCCCCGGCGGGAAATGGAGGTCCTGAGGGATGAGTTGCTGCGTGCATTCGATGAGATCGGGAACCTGCAACCCGGCGAAGTCCACATTGTAACTCCCGACCTTGAGACTTACGCGCCGCTGGTTGCCGCCGTGTTGCGTCAGGGAAAATCTCCGCTTCCCGTGCAGTTAAGCGAACTTCCTGCTTCGGATGGCGATCCGGCCGCAGAGGGGATGCTGGCTTTGCTCGGGATGGCAAATAACCGGCGCTTTGAGGCGTCTGAGATTTTGGACCTTGCCGGAAAGCCTGCTGTCCTGGCGGCTTTCGGGATCGAAGACCCTTCCGTTTTGCATCGATGGATCCGTGACAGTGGTCTCACGCATGGCCTTGGGATCAACGGGCCGGGAACCGCAGGCTTTTCCCGGCACCGTCTTGTGGCGGGCAGATGGTTCGAGCCGGATGCGGCAGTGCGGTATCCGGACGGTATGTTTGTGCTGCCTGTCAGCGACCATCTGGGCGGGGATGTCGTGTTGGGAGAGCGCTTTTTCGCTTGGTTGGCCGGCATCGAGGCGATGGTTGATGAATGGAAGGTGCCCGCGTCCCCCGGAGTT
>JBGSSC010000442.1:0-2356 GCA_041737265.1 Terrimicrobiaceae bacterium
GATCAAGCCAGCTGCGGGCGCCGAAGCGCTTGTCACCAAAAAGCATGACCGCAACCAAGCCAAGCATCCCGAGGCAATAAAGCGGCACGGCACCGAATCGGATCCACCGGTAGTCGATGAACGAGACCACAAGAAAAATTGGGATTGCGATCCCCGCCCAAACGAGCTGGCTGTTCCAGTAAGTTTGCTCCCGCATCCATGTAGCGCTGTAGATCGCGTAGATCCCATACGCGAGCAGGGCGAACGTGAGTCCGGTGAGGATCCAGTTCGTGCGCAGAATCTTGAGCATCCAAGCTGTCATGGCGGAGTCACGTTGGCGTTTGGGCGGCGGAATTCCAGCGGGTGTTAAGCAAGTGAAGGCACGGCCTCCAACAGGCTTCGGGTGTAGGAGTGCGTCGGGTTGGCATAAATGTCGGCGGCCGGTGCCGATTCGACGATCTTACCCTGGTGCATGACGAGGAGGTGGTCGCTCACGTGTTCAACAACCGCGAGATCATGTGCGATGAAGAGGTAGGCAAATCCGAACTGTTCCTGGAGATCCTGGAGCAGGTTGACAACCTGGGCCTGAACGCTCACGTCGAGGGCGCTTACCGGCTCGTCGCAGACGATAAACCGGGGTTTCACGGCGAGTGCCCGTGCGATGCCGATGCGCTGGCGTTGCCCGCCGCTGAACTCGTGCGGATAGCGCGAGGCCATTGCGGCCTTCAGGCCAACGAGATCCAGAAGCCGGGCGACTTCTTCCGCCCGGGCGCGGGGCTTCAATTCCGGGAAGTGAATCTCTATGGCCTCCCCGATGATCTCGCCACAATTCATTCGCGGGTTGAGCGAGCCGAAGGGATCCTGAAAAATCATTTGGATGCGGCTACGGAACGGGCGGAACGTGCTCTCGGGCATGTTCGTGATTTCCTGTCCCTCGAATCGGATGGAGCCCGAGGTCGCCCGCACGAGGCGCAGCAAAGCCCGGCCGATCGTCGTTTTGCCGCTTCCGCTCTCCCCGACCAGACCGACTGTCTGTCCGGGTTCCACAGAAAAGGAAACACCATCGACCGCTTTGATGTAACCCACCCTGCGGCGCATGAGGCCGCCGGTGACGGGAAACCACACGCGCAGATCGTTGACTTCAAGCAATGGCATCCGGCGAGCCTAGCCGCTCAGTGCCGCAAGCGCGAGTGGGATTTCACGGGGAGGCTTCCTTGCTGTGTTTCAGCGGGCTTAGTCGGCGACCTCGATGCTGCCGCCCACGCCGGTATTCCAGAAGAAACCTGCGCCCCGCAACCCCGACTCAACTCCGGGCAGGACGAAAGATTCGGTAAGCATCAGGCCTTCATAAGGCACTTTGACTCCCTTGCCATCGATCATCCGCGTGAAAGCTCCCTTTAAAACTCCGTTCTTCGCGCTGAATTCGATTTTCATCCCGGCAGCAATCGGTGGAGTTAGCAGGGGTTTATTGGTCGCTGGCCAAATGCCACTTTGAACGATCTCTTCGCCGTCTCCGGATCTCGCTGACAAGGAAAAGCCGGTAGAATCTGCCCAACCGGTGATCACGGAGATTCCCATGGCCGGTGCCGGATAACGCTCGCCTGCCACGTCGAGAGGCAAAAGAAACGCATCGTGGAAAAGCCTCGCATTTGGCGGTCTTAACCAGTCAAGGCGGCCGGTGAGGTCCGGTCCATCGGGAATCATTGCCTTGCGCAGATTCAATTCACCCCAAAGCATCCCGGTCTTTGCCAGATAGAGAGGGCCATGAACAGCAACCAGCCACTCGTTACTACCGCCATCTCCCAAGTACGAAGCAATCGTAAATGCGGTGCGGTCCGCAAGCTTGCCCACAAGCCTCGCCGCACCTTTTGCATTCACAATCATTGCAAAAAAACCGTTGCCCATATCGGCCTCCGCCTTCTGGAGGATGACGTTGAAGCGCCCGCCCGCCAAAGGATGTTGGTCACCCACTTTTCCTGTGAAAGCTGTGGGAAAAGCCTCAAATTCAAGCAGCCGTCCTTCCGAAGTAATCTCTCCATGGATTCTTGCGGCGGGTGCCTCGATGCTCCGAAAGTCTACAAGAAGAGGCGGCCTGCCTGCCCGTGGGATTGTAATCTCCGATCCTCCGCGCGCGTCCAATTGAGCTTTGAACCGGAAAGCCTGCCCCTGCAGCCTGATAATCCCTGTAAAGGATTTGTCCGCATTCACCATGAGCTGCATGTAGCCGCTTCCGTGGAAAAACGATGCCTGCTCAGTGCCTGACCCGGAATCCGATCCCGATACAAGCCCGCTGTAAACTCCTGGCGCGACCACAATCGGAGTCGGAGTCGGAGTCGGAGTCGGAGTCGGAGTCGGAGTCGGAGTCGGAGTCGGAGTC
>JBGSSC010000460.1:0-2700 GCA_041737265.1 Terrimicrobiaceae bacterium
TTCCATGATGGGAAACGACGAAGCGTTTCCCTCCATTTTGCGCAGCAAAATACTTCTAATCCGGCGGCGGAGTGAGCACGTTTCTCAACGGGTCCCATTGCCAACAAACCCGCTCTTGGCACCGGCTACGCCGGATTAGGAAAGAAATAACTCTATGATTTGCAAGCTGGTTCGCGCATCCGGTTACCCTCTTTGTCCATGCCACCATTCGCCTGCTTCCAGGAACACCGGGAGATGGGCTTGCTGGCAGGGTTACTGCGAAATTTCCAACGCATCCCGGTCCCCGAGCGGAGGAAACGGAACTGTTGGAAGGGTCTGGTACCAAAAGGCGACAGAGGAAATATCGTGTTGCCCCGGGTGGTAGCGGTGCGCGCTTCTCCAACCGAGAGCCTGGATTTCCACCTTCAGCCTTTTTTGAAAACGAATCGGGTCCATCACATGCCACCGGTACATCGAATGCCGGTGCTGGGCTTGATAAAGTCCGTCAGGAGCCTGCACGTCATGCATCCCCATGAACGCCGTCGAGTAGGTAACGTACTTGTCTTCCACATCCCAGGCCCACGCGCCTCCGAAATAGTCTTCCGTCCCCGTGCCGCAGATCGTTGGAAATTCGCCGTCATCATCAAGGAAGAATTTGATCTCACCCTCTCCCCACCAGCGATTGTTGTTGAGTCCCCACCCCATGGATGTGCCGACGTAATGGCCCGCACCGGCGACTCCATCAAGGATCACATAGGGCTCCTTGTAGGGCAGCGGGTTGACCTGCCGGAATTGAGCGTGAAAACAGGCGGCCCGCTCCGGGATGGGTGCGACTTCGTAATTCACCTGGTAAAAGCAGACCGCGTTCCCCTCGTGCTCGCGGTTCTCGAGGGTGATCCGGCAGGACTTCCGGAACGGCATTTCCCAGAAGCAGTTGAGTCCACGATTCGGATTCACGGCAACGGGAAGCGAATTCACGGTGAATAGAGGTCCGACCAGGGGTTGGTTCGGCCGCTGGGTTGTCCACGGCATCGCAAAAAAATCCGGAAGCGGACATTCCACGGAAGGCTGCGTCTGTCCGTCCCAGTAGATCCTGAGGATAAACTCGCGGCGAACAATCAACCCGCCAAACCACAGGCTTTGAATCGTGCCGGGCCCCTGAATGGCTGCCAGTTCGGCAGTCTCGCCCGCAGCGATTTTGATACAGGGCCGGCATTTCCACCCGCGGCCCAATTCGCGGGCGGGGCCCTTGGGATCGGGCTCTGCGAGTGCTCCCATTCCGGGCTCACCGGTCGGATTCTCAGCCGTGATGGAACGCGATTTGGCATCGGATAGCAGGCTCAGACGGCCGAGGCCGAAGGTGTGATCTTGACTCATGGTGTGACTCCTATTTTTTAAGATCCAGCTTGCCGGCCCATATCGAGACGTAGTCGGTTTGGTTCATTCCGGGAATTTCTTTGAACTCGTTCCGGAAAACCTGCATGCCCACCGGACCCGCCTTCCCGGGAGTTTGCTTGAGATAGGCATAGGGAATCCTCACCGACACGACATACTCCTTGTCTGTCCGCACGACCTCGGAGCTGATCAGGCTGTCTTTTTTGTCCTCGCGCTCAATCCAATCGACCTGTCGTCCGCTCGGCTTCACCCAGAACTGCCCCTCGATCGCAGCCCAGTTTTGATCGGTGTCGAACTTGAACTCGATGTTGTCGCTTCGCCAGGTCGAGCCTTCATCAAGGAGCAGCTTCCGCTCACGAATGAGCGGGCTTCGCACAAGCGCGTAGATGTTGGATCCATCCTCGGCAATTTGGATCGTTGTCTTCTGTTCGTCCTCCTCGCCTGTCGGCATGGCGAAGTTCTGCGTTGGAAGCGAAGCCCAAAGAGGATCGCTCACCGGGATTACAGCTTCCCGGGGATCAATCAATTTGGGCTGATAAGCTGGGGCTGAAGAGCGGCGCACGAAACTTGCCAGCTCCTTAAGCGCCGGGATGACGTTGTTTGGATGGATCACCATCATCATTCCGTGCTTGTCGAGGACGGCCTGGGTGGTCGCAAGGGCTTCGTTGAGTTCTTCGGTGGTGATCTTCCCGGCGGCGGCAAAACGGAAAAAGATCTCGCTGACACCAAAGCAGTCGGAAAAGAGTTCCACGCGGGCCTTCTCTTCGGGAGTCGAGGCCTTGGCAAGGGCCTCATTCAGCTGCTTGCGGGCCTCGGAAATCATCGCCCGGCTTTCGGGAGTGGTTGCGAACGCCCGTGTCCACCCGAACAGTTTCCGTTCGGGCCCCTCGGTGATATTGAGTTGGATCCAGAGTTTCTCGAGAAGATCGAAGTAACTCTTCATCGCGGGACCCGCAGGGCCGAAGAGATCATCAGTCATCTTTCTCGTGAGTTCCGACGGATCCTGGCTTGGGTCCCACATGAGGCGTGAGAGGATGTAGAGCTTGTGGCCGTCGAACCCCCAGTTCGGATAGGTCTCAACGTGCATGTATGCATCGGGCAGCTTTTTAGCGACCTCCCGCAAATACGTGGACCAGTAGCCGGAGTAGCTCCGTGGCATCAGGTATCCGCTTCCATGGTACCAATCATGGTTGCCGTAGTGTTTCGCAACCTTCAACCAGGCGTCCGGCCCGTAGTGGGTGTCCTGGTCCCGAACCTGGTCATAGTAACCATATTCGGCGACATGAAAGTTCGTAAAGACAACGACATTCTCTGGAAGCTCATGCT
>JBGSSC010000523.1:0-4925 GCA_041737265.1 Terrimicrobiaceae bacterium
CGCTGTCGACAAGGGTCTCACCGATGAAGACATCCTCAAAACCCGCAAGGCCGACAATATCGCCCTCACCCGCCTCCGGGATCTGGATTTTTTCCAACCCTTCGTGGCCGAAGAGCGCGGTGACATTGCCCCGCTCTTTGCGTCCGCCCTGGTGGATGCAAACGATGCTCTGACCGACTTTTACTTTACCGCTTGTGATGCGGCCGTAGGCGATCCGGCCGAGGTAATCGCTGTAGTCGAGGTTCGATACGAGCATCTGGAAATAGTCGAGGCCAGAGACCTTGGGAGCCGGAATATGCCATGCGATGGCCTCATAGAGGGGGAGCATCGTCTCGCTGGGATCCACGAGCTCACGCTTCGCATAGCCCGCTTTGGCACTCGCGTAAATATGCGGAAAGTCCAATTGAAGGTCGGTGGCCTCCAGTTCCAGAAAAAGCTCAAAGACCATGTCGAGGACCTTGTGAGGGCGGGCATTCTCACGGTCGATCTTGTTGATAACCACCAAGGGTTTCAGTCCGTTTTCGAGCGCCTTGCGCAGCACAAACTTCGTCTGGGCCTGAGGGCCGTCGTGGGCATCCACAACGAGGAGCACGCCATCCACCATTTTCATGATGCGCTCGACTTCACCGCCGAAGTCGGCATGGCCGGGGGTGTCTACTATGTTGACGTGGTAATTCTGCCAGCGGAACGCGGCATTCTTCGCACGGATGGTGATACCTTTTTCCTTTTCCAGGTCCATGGAGTCCATCATGCGCTCCTCGGTCTTCTGGTTTTCGCGGAATGTTCCGGCCTGTTTGAGGAGTTGATCGACGAGGGTAGTCTTCCCGTGGTCGACGTGGGCAATGATAGCAATATTTCGTATGTGGTTCACCTTGGGTATCCGCCGGTGTTGAAAGGCGGGGGCGGGACTATGGTGGCGGGCGCGTCCCGGATCAAGCCCAGAAGCGCCGAGACCGCTTGATCGGTTGTCACGGCCTTCATACAACGGAAGTCCAGAGGGCACTCGCGAAGGAAGCAGGGACTGCACTCAACGTGCTGACGCAGAACGACACTGCGCGAGTTGCGGGGTCCGGTCAACCGGGGCTCGGTGGATCCAAAGACAGCCACAAGCGGCACCCCAAGAAAATCTGCGAGATGCATGGTTCCGGTATCGTTTGTAAGCAAAGCATGCACAGGAATGAGGCGCTCGACCAACTGTTCCATTGAGGTTGTTCCGGCCAGATTCTGAACTTTTCCCGGGAATCCTGCGCAGATTTCGTCGGCAACGGCGCGATCCCCGGCGGTGCCGAAAATCAACCAACGGCATTCCATGGAGGAGGAAACCTTTTCCATAACATCGCGGAACCGTGCGGCGGGCCATCGTTTGGCCGGACCGAATTCAGCGCCCGGGCAGATTCCAAGAACCGGGATTCCTGGAGAGGGACTCCAGCGGGACGGGACCGGTTGCAGCGGGGTTGCACCGCAACGTTCAGCGATTTCCCAGTACCGGTCGGCATGATGCATGGGCCTGGGCACGCGTTTGCTGGGTTTTTGCCTGAGCGGGTTGGTGAGCAGCATCGCACGCCGGTTGCCGGGGTATCCGATCCGGCGGGGAATACCCGCCAGCCAGACCTCAAGGGCAGAACGAAGCGAGTTCGGAAAGAGCACCGCGACGTCAAATTTTCCACGAAGGACTCCGGCAACGGAGAAAACAGACGCTCCGGCAGGAATCTCCACCACATGGTCAATTCCCGGCACAGCCCGCCAGAAAGCCGCGAGCTTGGAAGGCGTCAGCACGGTGAGCCGGGCATCCGGGCGACCGGCTCTCAAGGCCCGCACGGCATTGGCGGACATCACGGCGTCTCCCAGCCAGTTTGGTGAGCGGGCGACAATGCGGAACGGGTGGAGCCGGGAGGCATCCGTGCGGGGCGGGAGGTAGATTCCCCGTCTCTGCGTGGCGACGAGGAAGTTCGGCCATGGACCTTTCCAACGATTGTGGACCCAGAACCAGTCGGCCGGAGACCGGCGGATTTGACGTTCGAGCACAGCGTTGATGTCGGCAGTCAATTGCCCGGGATTGGAGGCATTCCAGGGAATTTCCTCTTCGAGAATCACCTTCCAGCGGGCGAATCCGGCAGTTTGGATCGCGACCGGGATCACGGCGGCACCGGTACGCATGGCGAGTGTGGCTGCCAGGGTGGATGTGGAACTCAGCCGGTTGAAAAACGGAGTCCACATCCCGCCGTTTCCGGCACTCTGATCGACCAGCACACCAAGAACACCCGGCTCACGCAAAAGGGCGATCGCGGCATTAAAACCTTTCTTCCGGTCAAAGGTCGCCACGCCCAACCTCCGTCGGTCGGAATTCACCAGCCCGTCGAGCAGAGAATTCCTCAGCGACTGATAAACTGTTCCGAAGCGGGCCTCGGGGACTTGAAAGACCAACTGGGCATAGAGTTCCCAGTTGCCGATATGGTTGATCGCGAGCACGACCGGCTTTCCCCGGGCAATATTTTCCTTGATCCGGAAAAGTCCCTCGATGGGAGCGATGCGCAGGATTTCCTCCTGGCTGAGCGCCGGAACTTTGAAGGCGCAGGCCGCATTCGCTCCCATGGTCGCGAAGTGCTCCCGTGTAAGAGCCCCCGCTTCGGAAGCAGTCAAATCCCCGCGGTAGGCCGCGAAGATGTTCTGGCGGGCCAGGCTCCGGTAACCCGGCAACAATACCCAGAGACTCAGCCCGATCCCTCTTCCAAGCAGGAAGCAGATCCCCAAAGGCATCCGCCGGAGCATGCCGACGACCATGCGGGCCAAAATGTAAACAAGGCGGTCGGACATTCCTGCTACACCACCATCCCGGCGGAATCCGCGCAATCCCGGAAACGCAGAGGGCTCTCAGCCGAGCGGCGCGAGAAGATGGGTCAGGTAGGCGGCAACGATCTCCAACCGGCGTGCGACATCAAGCTCTTCCAGGAGTCGCTGACGAACCGCCGGATCGGCAACTAGACACGCTGAGGCCGTATCAGCAAACTCCCCGGGGGGGCAGGGTTGTTCGAGAATGCTGACGAAATGCTCAGGAAAATTCCCTCCCTTGGCAGCAAGCTTTCGCAACATGGTCAGGATCTCCTCGCGGAGTGCGGTGGATGCGGACGCAGACCCGGGCACCGAGGAGAGCTCTTCCACAGTCGCGCTCGGATGAGGCTCAGTGTCGGACCAGTCAAGGAAGCGAACCCGCGCAAAGCCCTGCAACACGAGGTTGGAGGTCCCGTTGACATTTGCCACGCATGCCCTCACGATTCCTGCTCCACCCACTGGAAAGACACCGCTCCCGCCATCTTCTCCGGCGGGCATTCCCACTGCGAATATACGGTCGCCCTCCAGCGCTCTCGCGAGCATCAACCGGTACCGGGGCTCAAAAATATAGAGCGGCAACATGGCCCCGGGGAACAAAACGGCCCCCGGTAAAACCATGACACCCAGCCTGCCGGGAACTTGCACTTTGGAAATTTCTGTCACGATTCTTTTACGATGAGCACGACCGAAAGGTGCAACTATTTCATCCCCTCACTTTGCGAAGCAGAATTTCTGGTCCGGTGGCGCGTGCGGCCGTTTCTCAAGGAGGCCTCTTGCCCACAACCCGCCCCGGGCACCAGTTCCCGCCGGATCAGGTGTATTTCAGGATTTCTTCGATCGTGGTGAGCCCATCGTAAATCGAGCGCAGCCCGTCTTCACGAAGCGTGATCATCCCGAGCTCAATGGCCTTTTGCCGCATCACGACCCCCGGTGCCCGGTCATTGATCATCTCGCGGATCGGATCGGTGATATTGAGCAACTCGTAAATTCCCTTCCGCCCCTTGTATCCGGTGTTGTTGCAAACCTCACACCCCCTCCCGTAGAAAAAATTCTTGTCGCCGATGTCGTGCGGCGAAAGGCCCAATGAGGCAAGAACCTGCTCGGTGGGTTCGTAGGGCGAGCGGCAGGCCGCACAGATTTTGCGGATCAGTCGCTGGGCAAGAACCGACTCAAGCGATGCCGAGAGAAGGAATGGCTCCACTCCCATGTCCACGAGACGTGTCACAGCTCCGGTTGAGTCATTGGTATGGAGAGTGGTGAAGACAAGGTGGCCGGTAAGCGAAGCCTGGATGGCGATTTGTGCCGTCTCGGTGTCGCGGGTTTCTCCGACGAGGATCCGGTCGGGGTCCTGCCGCAGAAAGGCCCGCAGAATGCGGGCGAAAGACATGCCGATTGCATCGTTGATGGGAACTTGAATGATCCCATCGATCTCATACTCGACGGGATCCTCGGCCGTGAGGAGCTTTGTATCGACCGTGTTGATCTTGCGGAGACAGGAATACAGGGTTGTGGTTTTGCCCGAGCCGGTGGGACCGGTTACAATGAAAATCCCGTTGGGTTTTTCGATGAGCTCGAGGATATGGTTATAGATGTAATCGGGCATGCCGAGCCCTTCGAGGTCCAGGTTCACGCTCGAGCGGTCGAGCACGCGAAGCACAACGCTTTCGCCGAAAGACGTCGGCAGGGTTGAGACACGGAGGTCAACCTGCTTGCCTCCGACCATGCGCTGAATGCGGCCGTCCTGCGGAAGCCGCCTCTCGGCAATGTTGAGGTTGGCCATCACCTTGACACGTGAAATCACCGGAAGGGCCAGATGCCTGGGAGGCGGATCCATTTCGTAGAGGGCACCATCCACCCGGTAGCGGATCTTGAATTCCGCCTCGAACGGCTCGAAGTGGATGTCACTGGCGCGGGCACCGATGGCCTTGTCGAGAATGAGGTCCACGAACCGGATGATCGGAGCCGCATTGGCTTCCTGCGCGACGGCCTGGGCGTTGAACTCCTCCTCCGCGCCTTCGGAAAGCGTTACCTCGGTCGAGCTGGAAAGCTGGGCGAGCACTTCTTCGAAGCTTGAGACCTCCGAACCGTAGTGCTCG
>JBGSSC010000567.1:0-2228 GCA_041737265.1 Terrimicrobiaceae bacterium
TCCGAAACCTCCTGGTCCTCACCCTGAAAGGAACCCACCGTCTCCGGCAGGGTCATAATCACCCCCTGCTCACTCCCTTTCTGAACCTCCGGAGAAGACAAACTCAGCCCATATGCCGCCCCACCCAGCGCAATGACAACCAGGGCCTTCCAGATTCCGGACACGAGCAGACTCTTTCTCATCCCCCCAACCTAGCAGATCTGCGGGATTTTCAAATGATCGTTAGCAGTCTTTGGTGCCTCCGGGAGACTTGTCGGCCGGGAAATTCCAAAAGGGCACAGTGGATGCTCCTAGGGGACGCTGATTTCAATGCTGCCGAGGCTGGCATCCTTTGACATAAAGCCGGCGCCGCGCACCGGATTGGTTCCTCCGGGAAGAGTGAGTGGCTTGGACAGGATCACGCCCTCATAAGGGATGCCAATCGCTTTGCCGTTCACCATGACTGGAACCGTACCCTTGAATACACCGGTCTTTCCGGCAAACGAGAGCTTCAGGCCCGGCAGCACTGGGACGGTGAGCATGGGCGTGTTGCTTGAAGGCCATGTGCCGCCTTGAGAAATCTGAACACCGCCTACCGGAGCAATCGTCTGTGTAAAGCTTGCGGTGGTGGAAGATCCCGAAAGAAGGGAAGTCGTCTTTGTGAACGAATATTTCTCGCCCATGGCAACCACCTCCTTAAGGAAACCAAGCGGAAAAACCTTTGCCTTGGCATCGGCGGGTCTCAGCCACCCCAGGTTGCCCGTGATATCCGCGGAATCCGCGGGCTCATTTTGAAGAATGAGCCCCTCGCCAAAAATCATTCCACCGAAGCCCTTGTAAAGCGCAGCATGAATCGGCAGCAACCAGTCCTGGTTGCCGTTCCGGGTGATGCGGGTCGAGGCCGTGAATTTCATTCCGTCGGCCAATTTACCAACTGCCTTTGCTGTGGGTGATTAGCGTAGTGTGAGGGAGGACCTGCAGCACGGGACGCATTTCGCCCGAGTCCGGGTTTTCAAACCTCTGTGTGAGGCGAAAATTTCGGCTCGGACGGAGCCTCGCCCTCCCAGTATGATGCATCGCGCTTGCGCGGTGAAGAACCTCGGGAATCATTGGAGCGATAGGGAGGAATGTTGTTACTAGGGAGCAAGCCGTTTTGAGCGGCTCCATTTCCGGCGGGAGCCGGAACCAAGGTAAGAGAGGTTGGGGATTGACCGGCTCAAAGTAAGACGCTATCTTACTTTTATGACAACATCCGTTTCCAGCAAAGGGCAAATTATTCTCCCGGCTGAGATCCGCAGGCGGGATAAGATTGAATCCGGGCAGAAATTCGAAATTGAGCGCTTGGATTGCGGGGAATACCGCCTGGTCCGGCAGATTCCATCCTCCGGCGAGGGACTGGTGGATTTGCTTCTCTCCTGTCCAGAAAAGGGCTGGTTCACCCGTGTCGAATCCGAGTCCACGGATCGTTTATGAAGTATCTGGTTGACGCCAACGTCCTCAGCGAAGCCACAAAGCCGATTCCGGATGCGGGAGCGATTTCCTGGCTACGGACCCATGAGCCGGATCTTGTGGTCGATCCTGTCATCCTGGGAGAGATTCAATTTGGCATCCTCCTCGTGCCAAAAGGCAGGCGGCGGCTGTTGTTGGAAGACTGGTTTTCTCAGGTTGTCCTCCTTATTTCCTGCCTTGCTTGGGATTCGTCCACTGGGATTCGCTGGGCGAAGTTGCTGGCCCGTCTTCGGTCTGCCGGACTCTCTATGCCGGTCAAGGACAGCCTAATTGCAGCCACCGCCCTGCACAACGGCCTCACTTTGGCAACACGCAATACGGGAGACTTCGCAAAGACCGGAGTCCGGTTGATAAATCCCTTTCTGGCATAGCAGTTCGACGGTGCGCAGTGCCTGGACTGCTCGTTCCGTGATGATGTCCGGTGGAACACCATACGCATCGGCAAAGAATGCAAGGGTTTCGAGCAGGGTCAAATCGTTGTACAGGTTGAAGAAGTCCGGCATGTATCCCAGGCACAGCCGAATCCTCAAAAACTCCGTCCGCGCATCGAGTCCGGCAATGAGAACGTCGCCAGCATCTTCAGCAATGTCGTCTTTCCCGCCCCATTCGGGCCGATCAAACCCACCACGTGGCCGGCCTCAACGCACAGGTCCGCACCCTCAACAGCCACAAGCGTGCCGTATTCGCGGCGAAGTCCACGGGTTTCTATCAACGCGGCCATGTCAGGAGTCCATTGCTTT
>JBGSSC010000612.1:0-1580 GCA_041737265.1 Terrimicrobiaceae bacterium
ATCCAAATGAGCCTGGTGGAACCGGTGCTTCGGCAGCATTTTCTCCAAATGACCGTCGGATTCTTGGCTCTGTATTGCCTACCTGGTTTGGTGGTCTGGACAACAATTTCTTCCTCGGCAACTTTGATTTCAACCTCTTCCTGCGTTTCTCTGGTGGTAACGTAATTATGAACCGTACCCGTCAGGATTTGCTTGACATGGGCTTCAACAACAAGCGAAATATCCTCCGAGTAGCCGCCAGCAAGCACCCAGGCCACCGGGATGCGCTCCCTTTGGGCGAATTGGAAAACCGCAAGATCTCTGGCGCGGAGATCGGCGGCCGAGAGGTTCAGCGGAGAGTACGGATCAGAAGCCAGGGGGTCTACCCCTGCCTGATAGAGGAGGAGGTCCGGACGGCCTTCAGCCGTGAGCCACGGAAGACTGGATTCGAGAATGGAAAGAAGGTAAGCGGCATCGCCGGCACCTGACGGGAGCAGGGGAACCGAATGGTGGTTCGGACCGTCCACGTGGTGCCGCACCGAGACATCACGGTAGTAAACATTGTTTTGGTAGTCGTTCCCGTAAATCGAAAGCGCCCTCATCCAGGGGCGATCCGCAGCGAGCGAAGCGGTGCCGTTTCCGTAGTGAAGGTCGAGGTCCAAAATGGCCGCCGTGCGGATCCCGCCGGCCTCGCGCAGTGCCTCCAGAGCAACGACCAATCCGTTGAATGTGCAGAATCCCTCGCCTCTTTCCGCCCGGGCATGGTGAAACCCGCTGGCCAGTCCACCAGCAACTCCCCGGCTCAACGCCGAGCGGGAAGCCGCGAGCACAGCCCCGTTGGTGAGGCAAACGCTGGAAAAAAGCTCCGGAGACCAGGGGAACTTTTGGGATTCGGCAAGTTCCTTCGGATGCCCGCTCCGGACGGCTTCAACATATTCCTCCGCGTGAACCCTCAGCAAATCCTCCACCTTCACGGGCGCCGGAGCAGAAATTTTAAAATCCGGATCCCCGCTCAGTGATTCCGCAACGAGCCGGAACTTGCTCATGGGCATCACGTGATTGCCGATGGGTGCAACAAATCCAGGGTGATAAAAAATCTCGATCATGAGGGCAGTGCCAATCCCTCGCAGGGTGGAACAAGATCCACGATGCTGCCGGGCCGGGGATAACCGTCCAAAGACTTCCAGAGTGGTTCCATGTCAGCAGTTCGAAACTCCCGCGCGAACATTCCGTAAAGAGCTGCCGCGACCGCACGCACAATCCCCCCGTCAATCCGCGTCTCCGCTTCGCGGCCGACCTGACGCACCACAAGTTGCATCCGCAGTGGCTGGGGACCTCCTCCAGCGTCAATTTCCGACGGGTCGCGAAAATCCGGCTGGAGGTAATTGACGTCCGCAGGGTTCACTTTCAAAAAGCCGGCACGTTCATAGGCTTTGAGTCGCACGAGTGTTGCCGGCACCGCGGGGTCCGGGGCTTCCATTTCTCCCACCAGGATGATCGGTTCATCGGGTATGCGCGATTGTGCTGCCAGCGCGGAGCGCGCGGTCTGGACGGGCAGTGCACGCATCCAGCCTGCAAGGCCGCTCCTCCGCCACTTCGGA
>JBGSSC010000615.1:0-2479 GCA_041737265.1 Terrimicrobiaceae bacterium
CAAGAAACCGCTTTTTTCCGTTTACCTCGATCGGCGAGAAAAGCCAGGACCTCAAGTATGACGGCGAACCCACCTTCCTCGAGATCGGGGCAGACAATTCGTTCCGCGAATTTTGTACGATCAATCGCGGCACGGCGAAAAACTCGCGCACCCTCATAGGCAACCACAACACCTTCCTCGCCTACGCCCATGTCGCGCACGATTGCACCGTGGGAAATCACGTCATTTTTTCGAATAACGGCACGCTGGCCGGCCATGTGATTGTCGAAGACCATGCGGTCATTGGTGGCCTGAGCGGTGTCCACCAGTTCTGCCGCATCGGCACGCACGCCATTCTCGGAGGCTGCACGAAGATTGTTCAGGATGTCGCCCCTTACATGATTGCCGACGGGAACCCTGCGGAGCTGCGCGGGGTCAACCAGATCGGCCTCGAACGGCGGGGCTTCCCTGCCGGGACGCTCCGCTCACTCCGCGAGTCCTACCGACTGCTTTGCCGGTCCAATCTCAACGTCAAGCAGGCCATCGAAGCAATCGTCTCCCAGATCCCGGCCAGCCCTGAAATCGAGCATCTGGTCGCATTTGTTTCCGCAAGCAAACGCGGGATCGTTCGCTGAGCGGAAACATCCTGCGGCTCAGAGCCGCTCCATGGAGGGAATCCCGTAATCCCTCGCGAGGGCGGGCTTTTGCTCCTCAACTTTTCCGGCATCGAGGAAGATCGTGCCGGGATCCTCATCGAATTCGATCTTATGGAATCCGTCCTGCGGGGCTGCGGCGGCAGCGGCCAGATCGGCCAGGCTCTTGATGGATTTTCCGTTGACCGTGGTGACCACGAGGTTTTCCAGATTTTCGTAACCCATGGTCTCATCCGATGGCAGGACTGCCGAGAGGAAAACAATTTTGCCACGGTCCGGAGGGAGTTCCGACTGGAAGGCATCGAGATACACGAGTCTCTGTGGAGCGGTTTTGCGCCAGTTGTTACCCCATTCGCGGAGGAAAGAACGGGATAGTTCCTGAAAGACCAATCCTCCGAGGATGAAATAGCGCGGTGCCTGGTCGAAGTGGTAGGGGGGGCTTGCCTGCTTGGAGGTGTCTGCGGGCCGGGGAGTGATGGCAGCACTTGCCGGCCCCTCTTTGCGATGGATCGAGACGTCGAGAGGCTGGGCCCCTTCGCGGAACGAAGCGATCAGATGGGTGAAGAGAATTTTTCCAAACTGCGGGTCCGAATAGAGGCCGTCCTGATCGATGGGTTTGCCACCGAGCGAGAGGATGACATCTCCCCGGCGCAGACCGGCAGCTTCCGCGGCCGAATCGGGGAGCACTTCGGTGACGAGCACCCCGCCGGGTGATTGGAGTCCAAGAAACGTGCGCAGTTGAGGGTCGCGGGTGGATGCAAAAGAAAAACCCGCCCTCGGCACACCGGGGTTCCCGTTTCCAGCGGCCCTCGCAAGAAAGGATTCGATGATCTGGCCGGGAACGACCTCTGCCGTCTGACTCCGGGCGTCGTATCGCATCAAAAGGCCGAGCAGATGGCCTCCCCGTACGGCGGGAAGGACGAAGCTGCTGTCACGACTTTGAAGCGGGGAACTGAGTCGGAACGAAAGAAGCGGCAGGGAATCCAGTGGGTAGGGAGAGACCGAGATTGTTGTAATCTTTGCGGGCGTGCTGACAATTTCCCCGTTGTTCTCCACCTGGAGAATTTCCGCGTTGTCACCGACCCGTGCGGAGTCGTCGACTTTGAAGGTGCCGAGGTCTTCGAGGAATCCGGGCTCTGCGGGTCGGAGCAAGGCGAGGTTGGCTTCGTAGTCCACGGCAACCACCGTCGCGGGGCATTTGGCTGCCGTGTCCGGTTTCTCCAGCTCGGCATAGGTGTGGTCGGCAACAAGCTCGGCCGTGACGAGCACGTCTCCACCCGTAACAATCGCCCCGGTACCCCGCCGGGTATAGTGAGGTTTCTTGGCCCAAGGACGCGCGGCGTCGTAGGATTGGTTGGTCGAGTTGACACGCACAACGGGAGCCCCCTTGGTTACTTTCACCTCGGCAGGAGGCCGGGCCCCGGCACCTAAAAGGGTCGCAGCTCCAAGGACTCCGAGGGCGCAGTGGGTGAGTGCCTTTTTCACGGATCGAGGTTCCTTTCGGTGGTGATTCCGTATCGGCTCATAATCCGTTCCCTGGCGGCTTCCACCATTTTGCGCTCGAGCACGATCGGGCGACCCGGGCCGAGCATTTCAATGACGGTGAACTCGCCACTCTCATCGAGCGCTTTAACAAGGTCGCGGAGATCGCTGATTTTCCGGCCGTTGACCTTGTCCACGATGCCATGCCTCATTTCGGAGGCGTAAGCATTGACCGGATCGGCCAGCACGTTGGAGAGCACGACGATTTCGGGGCGTTCTTTGTGGAGTTCGTGGACGACAAAATGATCAAATGTGTAGCGAAGTCTGAGATCATCCGGCGCGTGGGTGTTCATGAAGTTGGCATC
>JBGSSC010000670.1:0-1834 GCA_041737265.1 Terrimicrobiaceae bacterium
CCCCTCCCGCCGATTACCGCCTGCGCTCGCTGGAGGCCATCGTTTTCACGCCACACCTCGGAGCAAGTACCGCAGAGGCCCAGGAAAATGTCGGCATCGAAATCGCCGCTGCGATCCGAGCCGCTCTCCTCGACGGCGAAATTCGTAACGCGGTCAACATGCCGAGCATCGACGCCAAAACCGCGGCCGTCGTGCGTCCCTACCTCACTCTCGGTGACAAGCTGGGCCGCTTCGCTGCACAGCTTGCTCCTCGCCGCAATGACCGCATCGTCATCACCTGCGGTGGCAAGGCAGCCGACCTTCCCACCGAGGCCATCACCCGGGCCGCACTCACCGGCTTCCTCAAACATGTGGGCGGTGAAGAAGTCAATGGTGTCAACTGCCGCTCGATGGCGGAATCCCTCGGTCTCGATGTCCAGGAAATCCGCTCCAGCGAGCAGACGGATTTTAACGAGTGGTTGCACGTCGCCGTTTGGAGCGGGGACTCGAAAATTTCTGTCGGGGGAACTTTCTTCGGTGCGAAAAACGATCCCCGTATTGTGCGGGTGAACGGCCGGCCGGTGGAAGTCACTCCATCGGGTGTTGTCCTTCTTCTCGAGAACAACGACGTTCCCGGAATCGTGGGCAAGGTCGGCTCGATTCTTGGTGCCGGCAATGTGAATATTGCCAGCATGAGTCTCTCCCGAAACGAAGCCGGCGGCCGCGCGCTCACGCTGCTGAATCTGGACAGTTGCCCATCGACTGCCGTCCTCAACGAACTCCATGCCCATCCCGATATTGAATCGGCCCGGGTCATCAACCTGTGAGTGCCCGATGTTTTCCCGGGCTTGCAAGAGCACGATGACGCGCGAATAGTAGCGGGTCTATGGCCGTGATATTCCAAGAGCGCGTGAGTGTGGAGCAGGTTGAGGAAGGGAACTCCCTCGCCCCGAAATTTGATGAGCAGGGCGTGATTCCCGTTGTGACGACTGATCACAACAGCGGGGAACTCCTCATGCATGCCTACATGAACGCCGAGGCACTTGAGCGCACCATCAGCACCGGCGAAGCCCACTACTGGAGCCGGAGCCGCCGGCAACTCTGGCACAAAGGAGCCACAAGCGGGCTCGTGCAGCGGGTGGTTGAGATGCGCATTGATGACGATCAGGATTGCGTCTGGCTGCGTGTTGAGGTGGCAGGTTCCGGCGCGAGTTGTCATGTCGGTTACCGCAGTTGTTTTTACCGCTCGGTGCCCGTGGGTCCGGATGCCGGTGAGCCTCTCATTTTCCAGGAAGGCGAAAAAACCTTCGATCCGAAAGAGGTTTACGGAGACGCCCCCAATCCGACCAAGCTCTGAGCCCCGACCCCGCAATGTCCATCGAGGATAAGCAGCGAGCACTCGTCGAAGATCTCATGCTTCTGCCCGACATGGAGGAACGGTTTTCCCACCTGATCCGTGTGGGAAGAAAGTTCCCTCCGCTTGATGACTCGCTCAGGACCGACGATCACCTTCTTCCCGGTTGCATGTCAAAGCTCTGGTTTTGCCCGGAATACCGCGATGGCGTCTGCCATTACCGCATGGATGCGGATGCCGCGCTGGTGAAAGGGGTTGCGGCAATGCTTTGCGGGCTCTACAGCGGCGAAACACCGGAAACCATCGTCTCTCACGAGCCGAATTTTTTGGAAGAATGCGGGCTCACCCTGCACCTCTCCTCCCGCCGCCTCACCGGCCTCGGAAGCCTGCGGGGAGCAATAAAAAAATTTGCCCTCGAGCAGATTGCCGGCGGGTGATCAAGGAAGGCCCTATTGAGCTCTGCGCCTGCCCCTCGGTGGATGTGTTCGACGGATTGATGTC
>JBGSSC010000626.1:0-2936 GCA_041737265.1 Terrimicrobiaceae bacterium
CTGCCAAGGGCAACTCCCTGTATTGGCTCGTCTTCAAGCAGCCCGATAACCGACTTACGCTTGGTGGCTTGCAAACACGAGTGTCAAAAGTCTCCCTGCTGGAAGGCAACCAGCCGCTCGAATTCACTCAATCAGGAACCCGGGTCCAAATTGCCGGTCTTTCCCCGTCTCCGCTTGGCTCAGTCGTCAAGTTGGAGTGCGAAGAGCCTCCCCGCCTCTACCAGTGCGGCGGGATGAGACGTCCCTCGGTTCCGCATCCCCATTACGATCCGGTGCGTTCGGACATTCAGGAGGATTGATGGCGTCGGTCCCGGTATCCACCGGCGGATACCGGCCCCAGGTCGCCCGGAAGAGTGTATGGCATCGCCGGAACGAAGACGGGCGTCCTAAAAATGTAACGTTTTAATTTTGGGCTGCTTGCACGCGCCCGCCGGAATGCCATTGGTATGCGGGATCTGCCGATTTTAACACCAAGCCGCTTCATCCATGACCCGAAACAAAATTCACGATTGTCCATTTCTCATCGGAGGCGAGTGGTTTTCCACGGAGAGACTTTCGACCACAGCAGTCTTCAATCCCTCCATAGGCGAGCTGATCGCGGAGACCCCGGAAGGGGGGGCAAAGGAAGTGGAAGCGGCTGTGGAAGCAGCGGAAAAGGCCTTTCCCGGGTGGGCCGACACGCCTTCCAGCGAGCGTGCGCGCCTGATGTTCAGGTATCGTACATTGCTTGAGCGGGACTTTGAATCGATTGCCCGACTGATTTCGCTCGAGCACGGGAAGACGCTTGCGGAATCCCGCGGGGATTTGTTTCGCGGGCTTGAGGTGGTGGAGATGGCCTGTGGGGCACCTGTTTTGCTAACCGGGGAGCTCCTGCCAAATATTGCCAGGGGTATTGACGGCGAATTGGCGCGTCATCCGTTGGGAGTGTGCGTGGGCATTACGCCGTTCAACTTTCCCGCCATGATTCCCCTCTGGATGTTTCCTCTTGCCCTTGTCTGTGGCAACACGTTTGTGCTCAAGCCAAGCGAGCGTGTTCCCCTCACCGCCATCCGCCTCACCGAACTGCTCGTGGAGGCCGGGCTGCCGAAGGGGGTTTTCAATCTCATTCATGGCGGCAAAACGGCTGTCGATGCCTTGTTGAGGCATCCTTCGGTGAAGGCGGTTTCCTTCGTCGGCTCGACACCAGTGGCAAAGTTCATTCACCAAACCGCATCCGCCCACGGAAAACGCGTTCAGGCCAATGGCGGCGCGAAAAATTTTCTTGTCGTCATGCCCGATGCCCATGCGACCAAGACGGTGGAAGCCACGATGAATGCCGCATTCGGATGCGCCGGCGAGCGCTGTATGGCGGGATCGAGCGTGATCACTGTGGGAGACCGGGGCCGCCACTTCATGCCGGACCTGATACGCGAGGTTCGTTCGCTGACTGTGGGTCGCACCGACGTCGGGCAGCAACCCGGCATGGGACCGGTTATTTCGGCGGTTCACCGCGACCGGGTTCGCGCCTTGGTTGACGGCGGAGAGCGTGGTGGCGCAAACGTCGTGGTGGATGGCAGAGGCGTCAATGTGCCGGATGCACCCGGTGGTTTTTATCTGGGAGCCACCCTCGTGGAGGACGTGCGCATTGACATGGAACTGGCACAGCGGGAGGTGTTCGGCCCGGTGCTCAGCGTGTTCCACATGGACAGCCTCCACGATGCCATAGAACAGGCCAACGCCAGCAGCTTTGGCAATGGAGCTGTCATTTTTACCCGTAATGGCGGGGCGGCACGGGAGTTCAAGCAGCGGGTTCGTGCCGGAATGATCGGCGTGAATGTCGGGGTTCCGGCACCGATGGCCATGTTCCCGTTCAGCGGCTGGAACGAATCGTTTTTCGGCGATCTCCACATGCAGGGACGCAGCGGTGTGCTTTTCTACACGCAACCCAAAGTCACAACCTCCCGCTGGTTCGCCGACGACGAGGCGGATATCTGGCACAAATAACCCAAACCAATGATTGTCTATTTGAACGGCCGGTTTGTTCCGGAAGCCGAAGCCTCAGTTTCCATCTTCGACCACGGGTTTCTTTATGGGGATGGAATTTTTGAGGGCATCAAGGCATATAACGGCCGCATCTTTGCTTTGGATGAGCACGTGGACCGCTTCTTCGAGTCCGCACAATCCCTGCAGATTCGTCTGCCTCTGAGCCGGGAGGAGATGAAAGAAGCGATTCTCGAGACAGTTCGTCGCAATGGTTTGAAAGATGCCTATATCCGGCCCGTGGCGAGCCGGGGAAAAGGTGCCCTCGGCCTCGATCCAAGGAGTTGCCCCGAGGCCACGGTTGTTATTATCGCCGATGCGGATACCCGCCACCCGGAGGACGCACATTCGCCATCGCAGGCAGGCATCCGGGTCATCACCTCGGCGGTGCGCCGGAACAGTCCGGACATTCTCAGTCCCCGCATCAAATCCACAAACTACCTGAATAACATCCAGGCGAAGCTTCAGGCGATTGCCGCAGGTGTGCAGGATGCCAATCTTCTGAATGCACAGGGATTTGTCTGTGAACTGACAGGCAACAATCTGTTTGCTGTGAAGGATTCGCGGCTGGTGACTCCCCCGGTCTGGCAGGGGATTCTCGATGGTGTGACGAGGAGGGCCGTCTTGCAGCTTGCCGGGAACAACGGGATACATGTGAGCGAAGAGCCTGTCACCCTTCACGATTTGTACGTATGTGACGAGTGCTTCTCGACAGCCACGAGGTCGGAGATCGTTCCCGTCGTCTGGATCGACGGACGCCCGGTCGGAGATGGCAAACCCGGTCCTATGACAAAGCAGTTAACAAGTCTGTTTCTTGACTTTGTCGTGAAAGAAGGAACTCCCCTGTAGCATGAGCGGAATTTTAAACAAAGCGCAAACGGTCACGGGATTGGTGGATTCCAACGACCTCGGCATCA
>JBGSSC010000771.1:0-3213 GCA_041737265.1 Terrimicrobiaceae bacterium
CGGCGCGATTGGACTCGAAGCGAGTGCCGGTAATGGACAGAACGTCCAGACCATCGGCAAAAAGAGCTCCTCCGTTGTCAACAGCATGATTGCCGGTAAAAGTCCCTCCCTTGAGAGTCGCGGAAACCCCCGCTCCGAGCGAAAGCGCCCCGCCACTTTTGTCACTGGCGTTTGCTGAAACGCTGGAGCCATCGAGCAACAACGAACCATTGTCAGCAAAGATGGCTCCTCCCTGACCGCCAGCAGAATTTCCCGCGAGGGTTGATTTCCTGAGGATGAGGTCGGTATCGGCTTCGAGAGAGATTCCTCCGCCTTCACCCCCCGCGGTATTGCCGGAAATCGTTGACGAAGCGATAGTGAAGGTCGTTCCTGTGTTGATGCTGATTGCTCCGCCACTTTGCGCGGCTTCGTTGCCCAGGAGCTGTGAGGAGGTGATCGAGGCGGTTCCTGAGCTGATAAATGCGATGCCACCTCCGGAGGTTTCCGCGCTGTTGCCCGAAATCGATACCCGGGATGCAACAAGATCAATGGCACCAAGCAGTGTCATGCCGCCACCGGAGGCTTTCGTCGCCATGTTGTTGTCAACCCGTCCGCCGGTGATGGTCAACACATCGTCGGCAAGGCCGGATGCGCGGATGCCGGCACTGAAATCTGCGGTGTTCCCGCTCACCGTAACGTTGGACAATTTGAAACTCGCACCATAGGCCGCGAGATAGTTGTTCAAGTAGAGCCCTCCGCCGATGGTCGCCTGATTTCCCGAGATGATGGAATTCTTCATCGAGAACAGTCCATCAGCCGAACCATTGTTAAAGAACAAGCCCCCTCCCGAACCTCCTGCCACGTTGTCCGCGAAATTGCTGTTCGTCACGTCCACTTTGGAGGCACCCGCGGGATTGTTCGCACCAAGGTAGGCACCCCCGCCACTGCTCACTGTCACCTCGTTGGCGGTCACGGTCAGTCCACTCAGCGTGATCTTTCCGCCATTGGAAGACACGGCGGCCAGCCCGCCGCCGAAATCAACTGCGGAGTTGCCAGTGATGAGGGTATCCTTGATCGTGAGGTTGCCGCTGGTGAAAGAGAAAATCCCGGCCCCGTTCTTCGCCTCCGAGTCGGCGATGACGCTGTTGGTGATTGTCAGTGACTCCTCGTTAAAGATCGCCCCGCCGTTATCCGCCCCGGCGTTGCCATCGCGCATACTGAGTTCCGAGATCGAGACCTTGCTGATGACGTCCGCCTTGTTGTCGGTGATTTCAAAAATGCGGTGCACGCCTCCCCCGTTGATGGTCAGTTGGTCGATCCCCGGCCCTTTGATCGTGATGTTTGAGGAAAGCTCCAGGGGCCCTGCAATGGTGATCGTGCGGGGTTGGGCCGGATCGCCGAAAAAACCTTTGTCGAAGGTAATGGTGTCCGCTTTCGAATCCAAATTCGCCTGATCGATGGCCTGGGCCAAACTCCCCGCCCCTGCGGGAAGATCATTGAGGACGACGAGGGTTGCGGGTGCGATCCGCTGTTCCAGAGACTCAAGAAATGGTTTCATAGGGGAGTGGGTTCATTTGCCTTTTGAAGCAAGCGATCAAAAAGGGCAAGCCCGTCATTCCTTCACCGGAATTCGCCTCTTTTGAAAAAAGTGAGGTTTTTTATTTGCAAATGACTTGCGCTTTTTCGGACGCCCCCTTATTGCAACTCACTTGCCATATGAAAAATCACCTTGCCGCCTTCTTTACTGCATTCCTGTTCGCAACGATGCCGCTGCTGGCGCACGGCCCCGGTCATGGAGCGAGGGAGACTCAAACGGAAGTCAACGAAGCGTTGGGTTTGGGAACCGGTCGCACCGGGGAACATGACCACCTTCACGATGAGGAAGTGACGGCATCGGGCAAATCCCTGAAAGCGCCGGTGGAGATTGAGCGCCCCGCACGCTGGTGGGGCGCCTCGCTGGAGACGGGCTGGGAAAGCCGTCATGTGCACTACGGAGTGGATGAGACCGGCGACTCCGGGGCATACACCACCGAAGTCTCGGTGTGGGTCGGAGATTTTTCGCTGACTGCATGGAGCGGTTTCGGCACGGGAAACGCGTTTGAGGAGTGGGACTTTACCGCGGCCTACAACTTCAACCTGGGGCCGGTGTTTATTATTCCGGGCTACAATTTCCGCTACAATCCTGGCATCGTGGAGGAGGGCCACGGACATGAGGAGGAGGATCACGGCGACCATGAGCACGGGGAACATGGGGAGCACGAGGATCACGAAGCGGACGAAGATCACGGGCACGTCCACAAGGAATACGGACACGAGCTTTTCTTTGTTCTCGGCACCAACGCGATTCCTTACTTGACCCCATCGGCCGCGTTCATCTGGGATTTGGCCAACACGCCCGGGGCATTCCTTGAGCTGCGTCTGGACGGTGAGATCCCGGTTTACAAGGAAATCATCAGCATCCAGCCCTACACCCTGCTCGGGCTCAACTTCGGATACAACACCCGCTCGTACTATGGGTGGAACAACTGGCAGTTCGGCGTTGAACTCACGTGGCAGGTTGCAAGACACCTCGCTGTCTTTGGCGGCGTTAATTACAGTGTGGCCATGACCGCACTCCGGGACATCGGTCAGGACAATGTTGTTTGGGCCAATGCAGGGATCCGGCTGAGTTACTAGCGAGGCACTGCCTCAGTGCCGCGCTGAAGGCTTTTCGCTGCGAAAAGTCCTCCAGCCTGCAGGGTTGTTTCTTTCCGCGGATGATGGCAGCTTCTGCGGTTATGAAATATCGCAAGTTGCGCGGGACGGAGTTGAGTGTGAGCGAGGTTGGGTTCGGCCTGTGGACGGTTTCCACGGGCTGGTGGGGCACCTACACGGACGAACATGCAGTGGACCTCATGCGACGGGGGCTGGACCTTGGCATCACCCTCTTTGATGCGGCCGACACCTATGGCAATGGACGCAGCGAGGAGCTTATTGCGAAGGCTTTTGCAGGGCAGCGGGACAAAATTATTATTGCGACAAAGGTCGGCTACGATTTTGTGAACCACGGCGACGGTCGCAGGGGGCAGCGTGAGATTCCCCAGGATTTCAGTCCCGAAAACATTCGCCGTGCAACCGAAGCGGCGCTCCTCCGGCTGGGGACCGACCACATCGACATCCTCCAACTTCACAACATCCGTATGGAACAGGTGGATACCGATGCGGTTTGGGAGACCCTGGAAGATCTCCGGGCGA
>JBGSSC010000702.1:0-2120 GCA_041737265.1 Terrimicrobiaceae bacterium
GTGCTGCGGCACAACCCCGGCCCACCTTGCCGCCATGGCCAACGCTCTTGGGCTCAGGCCGTGAAGAACTGGGTTCAAAGCCGGCGGGTTGCGTCGAACGCGTGAGTTCGAGCCCAGGGATGCGGGTGATTTCCCGTGACACAACGAAGCAATTCCTTTGCAACGACTCCCGACGAGACATTGCAGAAATAATTGGAAGCCAGGGACTTAAATTAAACACCCGCTGCGCGAAGCGTGGCCTCTGCCGGGGTTGTGCCGTCATTCTGGAGGAGGGGAGCCTTCAGAGTGGGCAGGAGCCAATCCGGGTTCTGAAAGGCGGACAGGCTAGGGAAGTCCTTTCCTGCCAATGCCACCCGGATGGTGAGGACGAAATCGTAATCCGGATTCCCGACAAGTCCCTCCTCCTGCACCCGCCGTCAATCGTCAGCGATTTTCGAACGGGGGTTCCCGCAGGAAGTGATCCGATCTTCCAATCATGGAGGGATTTCCCGCTTGGCCTGGCCGTGGATATCGGCACGACGACAGTTGCCGTGCTTCTGGCTTCACTGGCTGATGGCCGGATTCTTGCGCGAGCCAGTGCGCTGAATGCACAAATCGCGAGCGGTGACAACGTCCTCACGAGAATTCAACTCTGTCAGGACGACAAAACGCAGATTCGCCGTCTTCATGACGCATTCTGGAACGAGACCTTCCAGCCGTTGCTTGCCGAGGTTCTCCGCAGTTCCGGCTCGCGCAAGGAAGATCTGGCGGGGGTTGTTCTCGCGGGTAACACGACCATGCTGCATCTTGCCGCCGGGGAAGATCCGACCCCTTTGGGCACCGTGCCATTCCGCCCTGCCTTCCTTCAAAGCCGGAGGCTGGATTCCACCTGCGCGGGACTCGGAGCGCGGCACGAGGTCATTCTTCTCCCCGGGATCTCAGCCTATGTGGGGGCTGACATCGCAGCCGGGGCTGTTTGCTCGGGAACGATTTATGGCAGATCGCCGCAGCTTCTGGTGGATGTCGGTACGAATGGCGAAATGATTCTCTCCTCCCCCCAGGGAAAACTTGCCTGCGCCACAGCGGCCGGGCCGGCATTCGAAGGGTGTGGACTCACGTGCGGAATGCGCGCTGCCGCGGGAGTCGTCGGGAGCATCGCTTTCGAGACCGATCTATTCACCGTCCGTGTGGAAACAATCGGTGCCAAGTCTCTGGTGCCGGGCATCGCGGGCTCGGCTTATGTCGATTTTCTGGCGGGGGGCCGCCGCATTGGCCTGCTCCGGGATAACGGACGGTTCGACAAGGAGTTCGTCGCAACAAATCCGGCTCACTTTCTCCACAACGGAGAGGACCTCGCCTTCCTGCCCGTGCCCGGTTTGGTTGAGCTGCGGATCACGGAAGTGGATACCGCCCTCCTTCTCCAAGCCAAGGCGGCAATTGCAGCCGGTGTGTGCACTCTTCTTGAGAGACAAGGTCTAACCGCAGCGGAAATCGGCCGCGTTGACCTCGCCGGTGGGTTCGGTTTAAACCTCTCGATTCCCAACGCCATCGCGTGCGGACTCCTCCCCGGGTTCCTCCCTGAGCAAGTCGAAGCAGTCGGCAACAGCTCTCTCGGCGGCGCCTACCTTGCCATGATCGATCGGAATCTCGCGCGCGAAATGGAGGACCTCCGCGGACAGGTTGAAACCATTGAGCTGAATCTCGATCCCGGATTTGAGGACCGCTACATCGACGCACTCTCTCTGCCTGCAACTTAGAGAGGTTTCGATCATCTCGTGACCGCCATCGTGAGACGGTGGTCTCCGCCATGCGATCGGGTCCCTAAAACCACTACAGGTCTTCTGATACCGCTCAGTCATCTGGCAATAAAATCCTTCGCAAACAGCGCAAGATTCACCGATCCAGACCACCGGACTTCCTTTAACCACGAATGGAACGAATTTTCACCAATGAGGGGTGGCTGTGGCCTCTGCTGCTTGATTCCAGCGCAATAGTTACAGCTTTCTTTAATGACCGATCTTCAATGATGGGAAACGATGAAACGTTTCCCTCCATTTTGCGCAGCAAAATACTTCTAATCCGGCGGCGGAGTGAGCACGTTTCTCAACGGGTCCCATTGCCAACAAACCCGCTCTTGGCAC
>JBGSSC010000732.1:0-6781 GCA_041737265.1 Terrimicrobiaceae bacterium
AGCAATCTGCCCGTCGCGTAGTGCAGCTGCCCGTTGATCCAACGCGAATCATCCGATGCGAGGAAGACCACGATGGATGCAATGTCGCGGGGCTCGCCCACCGGGCCCAGAGGGCTTTCGCGAGAGTCGCCCTGTACGAACCCCGTGGCATGTGTGCCCTCAGTCGCAATCAGCCCGGGATTCACCGCATTGACGCGGATGTTTTTTCCGGCCAATTCCCGCGCAAACGCCCGCGTGATCGAATCCACCGCGCCCTTTGACGCGCTGTAAACCGCGATCCCGGGGGGCGTCACCAGCCCGACAACCGAACTGATGTTTACGATCACTCCCCCTTCGGGCCCAAATTGCTTCACCGCCTCCTGCGAGGCCAAAATCAGGCCGGCCACGTTGAGGTTGAAATGCTTCTTAATCGACTCCTCGGTGATTGCACCAATTGGTCCAGCCTCGTAGATTCCAGCGTTGTTGACCAAGATGTCGATTTTTCCGAAGGCCTCCTTCGCTCCGGCGAAAAGCTGCTCTACCCCGGCTTGCCCGGCCACACTGGCCTTCACTGCGACGGCCTTGCCACCTGCCTCGCGGATCCCAGCCACGACCTGGTCCGCTGCCTCTTTGCTCGAAGAATAATTCACCACCACCGCTGCACCCTCAGCCGCCAACGCCTTCGCGATCGACGCCCCGATGCCCTTCGATGATCCTGTGACGATCGCATTTTTGCCCGCAAGTTTGTTGTTCATGTCCGTTTGGGTTATTTTGAGTGAAGAAATAGATTACGATCATAATCCAAGTCAACTTTTATCCCCATGAGAGTCACCCGCCAACAAGCCACCGAAAACCGCAAACACGTCCTTCGTCTGGCTGCACGCCGATTCCGCGAGCGCGGCCTTCACGGCATTGGCGTGGCAGAATTGATGAAAGAAGCCGGGTTCACCCACGGCGGGTTCTACAAACAATTCCGTTCGAAGAACGATCTCGCCGCCCAGGCTTGCGCTCTGGCCATTGCAGAAAATCTGGCCTGCTACCTCCCCGCCCAGGACATTTCCGCCCTTGCAAAGGAGATCCTCTCCCCAACCCGGCGGGACAACCCCGGAGGCAGTTGTCTGGTCGCCGCCCTCGGTTCGGATATTGCGCGCTCACCTTCCACGGTCCGGCGCGAAACCACCGCGGGCATCGAAAAAATCCTCAGCTTCCTGACTACGCTCTTCCCGGGCCATCCAAAAAAGCAAGCCCGCCAGCAAGCCTTGGCCGCCTATGCGACCATTGTCGGCGCACTCGTTGTTGCCCGCGTGGTGGAAGACCCCAAGCTTTCAAGTGAATTCCTTGCTGCAGCTCAAGCCGGGTTGGGCCGGGCCGGATTTAGTGAAAAATGACAGGAATATAAAGTGGGAGAAGATGCTGTGCGAAAAATGCTCCAACCATCGCGCACACGCTGGAAGAGCCCCTTCGGAAATTGTCCGCAAGGCTGCCGGATCTATTTGTCCTGTTTGAAATACGGATGAAGCCTCAATTTCAACATCACGATCGGAGAGGCCATCAGGAGGGCCCCGATGATAAAGGAAAGGACCAACACAACGACCACGCCATTCACGATGGCAAAGTGAACCCAGGTTACCGGCAACTTCAGGACGTTTGCGGCCCATCCCTTCCAATCGAACGTGTATTCTTCGACGACGTGAAGAGCATAAGCAAAAGCAGCAATCCAGAGGATGTAAGCGTGATTCATACGATTAACGCGGCAAAATATCGATGCCGAAAGAAGGAGCAATCGCGATCATGTGCGCGATATCTTCAGCTGTTGGGGGTATTGGCAGAGACTCTCTGTCCGGAAGAGAATGGCCAACGGCTTCAAAAAATATCTCGATTCCCGCGGGCGAAGCCGTTTCAAGCAGAATTGCCTCTTTAGATCCGGTATTTTTAAAGTGGTGGGGAATCCCCCTGGGAGCGAAAATAAAATCTCCGCGTTTCATGACTTTGCTTGTGTCTCCGAGGAAAAAGGTGATCTCCCCTGACAGAACGGCGATCGTCTCGTCTTCTCGATGGTGGACATGGGGAGGTGGCCCGGCATTGGGAGGAAGGCAGGCCTCCATGATTGTGTATTTTTGATTGGTTGCAGCCCCATCGAGAAGGATGGCTACGCGGTCCCCGGCAACAGATAGCACTTTCATAATTTTTTCAGCTGATATCGGAAATCAGAGCCACGTGGTGATTCGACTTTTTCCTCCTTGCATTACATCCCAGAAATCCCGGAGCGATGGCGCGGCTGGTGCAGGCGAGAAACGAGGCTCAGCACCGGACGTGACGGTGCGTATAGGCTTGCTGGGCAAGTCTGTTGAACTGAGCTGCTTCGCGGCAACGGGTTGCGGTCTTTGAAGGAGATCATCGGCGAGGAAAGCGGGGATTTAACCACTACACCCCTCCGAATTCCAGTGTGGAAGCACTGAGTCTCGGCCTGGGATTTTTAGAAGAAGGACGGTCTGTTTTCTGAGGTACCGGATCCTCGTCGAAACACAGAAGTGACGCAGCGAACAAGCTGTCCGCACCAAATCATGGCCGTGATTTGAGCAATTCCTCTGCGGTGGAGAGGGTGCCGCGCGGGGAGCGAACGCGCTAGGCGACGGCGAGAATGGCTTCCTACCGATAGTGCCGGAGCTTGCGGGACACCGACCGCCGCCGCTTCCTGGCGAACTTGTAAGTAATCCTTACAAGTTGCCTTCTCGGGGAGTTCGCCCCTGGCGAATATGGCCTTCAGGTGAAGCCGTTCTGCGGCGTAGTCTGGAAAAGGTCGGCCATCTGCACTTACGTCAGCCAAATCGTGCCCTCCTCGAACCGGCACCCGATGCGAGTTTGACCGTCCTCGGTCTGGCAAAGGACGAGGCTGGATTGCGGTTGATCGGGGTTGTTCATGCCTTTATGCTTCCGGCATCAGCACCGGGATGACTTTGTTGCCGTGGCGGCGGTAGATTCGGAAATCCGAATCCAACGTAAAGACCGTGCTGTCGCGGTGGAGTTCGCTCAGGCGCACAAGGCACGCATCGGCCAGTGACATGGGCCGGTCGCGGTAGCGGCTCATGAGTGTACGCAGGTCTGCCAGTTGATTCTCGATCTCCAAGCCCACCCGCAACACGCCCCGCTCGATCAACTCGAAGAGCGAATCGGTCTCCCGCCCTTCGCGCTTCAACAGAAAGGCGGCTTCCGTCAGCACGGGCTCACAGGTGAGCAAGGGCGAATGCAGCCGTTTCAATTGCTCGCACACCCAGTCGTGATGCTTCGAGCCGGCGGCCAGAAAGGTCACCAGCGGACCGGTGTCCAGCAGCACCGCGCCCTTCATTGGCCGAAGCCATCCATATACTTCGGGTTGGTGGCCAGATCTCGCGGCAGGCCTTTCAACGAGCCGGCCAGGTCGCTGGCTAGGTCGTAGCAGGTCGCCTTGCCGCCGACGGGACGGGCGTCCAGCGACTGTTCCAGACACTCGCGGACCAGTGAGGATTTGGTGGTGCCCCGAGCGCGAGATGCCGCTTCCAGACGTTCCAGCAGCCGGTCCGGCAGTTTGAGCGAAATGGTATTCATGGGTGCATGGTAATACTCGCCATTATCTCGTGCAATACCGCTTTCAGCCATCCACCCGCCGCTGGCCGGGGAGGCATTCGTGCATGAACGACTTGCGGTAGGCGGTGAGCGCAGCAGCGCCTGAAGTTTCACCAGGGGCGGCAGCTTCCCGTCACCTGCTGTCAGGAAAGTTCCTACTTCTTTTGGGCCGGCGGATGCGCTTTGGCAGTTGTTGTTCGTCCAAACTCACGACCGAGGCATCACTTGCAGGAGCCGCCAGGTTGGCAATCCGGTCATGGAGCCCCAGCACGAACGCGGCTGTGGCCAGTGCGCCCAAAGACACGGTCGGATCTCCGCGTTCCAGCCTCCACAGCATATCCCGGCTCATAATGAGCCTCCTTCACTCGGTCGAGTCTTTCCCTCCACGCCTTCACGGGCGCGCCTACAGTTATCCTATCTAATGTTTTCCGAATGCCATTCCGCCAGAACGAGCCCGCTGACCTCTTCCTATTTCGGGATTGGCGGTGGGGCTGTTGGGGTCTTTTTGACTCCAGCCCGGAAGCAGCCGCCGGAGCTGAACTGGCCCCAGCCCCAGCGGAGCCAGCGGAGGAGGGAGGCGGCGAGCCAGAGGGCCCATGCGAGCATAAGGAGGCGGTACCACCAGATCGAGACGGTGACGCATGAGGGGGTTGGCAGGAGGTCTCCGCTGCGGGCTTGATACCAATTGAGCATCGTGCGGTTTGAGCCATTGCCGGCGATGAACATTTCGGGGTTGCCGAGCAGACCTTCGGCAACGACGGCAATGAAGACGCCGAGTGCAATGACGGTGAGCGCGATGAGCACCAGTTGAAAGACGTTGAACGTCCACGTTTGCATGTCGACAGCCTTGCCGCGCAGGGCGAGTGCGAAGAGCCAGAAGACGACGCAGAGTGCGGCAGGGAGCGGTACTTGGGTGAGGCCGAGAGCGAGCAACATCCATTCGTGGGATTTGAGAGGGGTTTCTTTTACGCGTCCGAGCGCCCATGCCGCCAATAAGGAACAAATCAGCACGGTCCAAAACCTCACGGCCGGTCCGCGAAGGGGGCCATCGGTCCAGAGGATCCAGCGGCTTTCGGGGATTCCGAGGGAAATGCGCACGTTGGCACTTTCGGTTGGCAGCCGGACTTCATCAGCGGTCGCTTTGGCATGGAGAGGGACATCGCTTTTCCATGCGAGCGAGATTTCCTGCAGACCCGGCACGAGCGGGACGATGATGCGTCCGGCATCTTCCCGCACAGGGATCGGCGCTCCGTCGCGGGACAATGCGGTGACCTCGGCGGATTCGGGGAGTCCGACCAGAAAATCTTCGCCAAGGCTGGATTGCACCGAGAGTGAGAGCGTTGATGTGCGTTGCCGTTTGCCGAGGGCGACATCATGTGTTGCGCGTTGGACGGTGACGGTCGCGCCCGGCACGGCCTCCGGGCGGCTGATAGCGAGGTCCACTTTCTCGCCCGGCCATGGGTGCCAAACGGGGACGAGTTCGGGGTTGGCAGGTTCGAACACCGGTGGCAGGCCACCGAGTGTCACGTTCCAGACCGGTGATGCGACGAGTTGCCAGCGTTCGACCCACGGGTCTTCGGCGCTGGTAAGGAGGGCGAGGGCCGGCACGGGGGTCAGTTCGCTTTCCCATGAGAAAGATGGTTGCTGGGCTCCGAGGCGGACTTCGATGAAACCGCCGCGGAGTGGGGCATTTGAGGAAAGCACATTCTCGCCGGTGAGGAGCGGGATGCGTAGCGAGATCGCTTTGCCAAGGGGGGAGAGGCGGCGGACGGTGGTGCGCACCTGCCAGCGGAGTCCGAGTTCGATGTTGCGCTCGACCTGGGCGACGGCCTGCAGTTCCTGCCTTTCGTAGGTTGTCCGGGAGCCCTCGCTCTTTTGTTCGCGGGCGAAGAAGATCTGGGCTTCGGGGGTTCCGTCAGCTTTGACACCGCTCACGATCCACCCGGGGGCATTGACCGTCACGCGGCGGGGCCGCAGTTGAAATGCCCACTCCCACTCGGTCGCCTCGGGCAGGAGCCCCTCCACCCGCACGCGGTGAACACCATCGGGCAGTACGACCCAGAGCGAGCCGTCCTCGCGGCGGAGGGCCTCCACAGGCTTGTCGGCGACGGTAATCCGCAGGGGTGACCACGAAGGGAGGCGGCCGGGGAGCGGCACGGCGGAACGTGCGGCAACGTGGATTTCGCAATCCATGGTGAGGGAACGGTCATTCAGTGTGAGTGCCGCCATCGGGATCGTTGCGGCGTTGGGGAAGGCGTCCGAGGGTTCGAGAAGTCGATCGCGGAGGGTATCCAGCAGTTCCTGCGGCGGGAACTCGGCGTGGGCGGGGGAGAGCAGGAACATCGCGACCACAGCGGCTGCGAGCGGTGGAGGCACTTGAGGCAGACGGCGGCCTTTGAGGAGGACGGCGGCCAGGCCAAGCACCGCCAGGATTCGCGCGATGGTGAGAAAACGCTCAAGCCAAAGCGGGATAAGCAGAGGCCGCACAACTTGCGAGTCGGCGACGGGGCCGTTCCAGCCGAAGGAAACCGTGCGCCAGGTCCAATCCGGCACGCCGGGACCGGTCTGGATTTTTGCCTTGGAGTCTTGGAGCAGGTTTTGGGTCCCCCGTTGTGGGGCGTCTGGTTTTCCTCCCGACCGCATGAGCTTGCTGTACTCACGGTTGGAGGAGTCTGCCGGGGCAGCCATTTCCTGTACGATGTCCGCACTTTGTGAAGCGGGAGTGGCGACGGCTGAAATCGGCACCGGCCCGCCGGTTTTTTCAAGCTGAGGGTAGAGGGCCTGTTGGACTTGATTCGTCACGAAAGGCACGAGCACGACGATGAGGACGAGAACCATCGCCCACTTCCAGATCTGTGCCAGGCGGTGTCCCCATCCGGTGGGCACGACGCGCAGGAGCGCAAGAGGCAGCAGCAGGAGGAGCCATGCAAAACGCGGCGCTCCGGGTTCGTGATACGAAAGCGCGAAGGCAACAAACGCGAGGGCCGCGGGCGCGAAGCCCCAGAGGCGGAAGACCGCGAGCGTGAAAATGAGCAGCAGAAACAGGTCGAGCAGGGTCCATGCCGTGAGCCAATCGCCCTTCACCCAGTCGGCCCCAAAAAGGGCGAAGAGCCTCCAGCCGGGAGGCAGGTTCAGGGTGACCCTCAAAGCCTCCGCGTCGGCCCGCCAACCGGTGGCGGAGAGGGCTCCCGCGTTGGAC
>JBGSSC010000754.1:0-5011 GCA_041737265.1 Terrimicrobiaceae bacterium
ATGTCAGTGGCGCTCGATAAAGCCCATGAGCAGTTGACCGCACTCGGGGAGTTCAGCGCAGAACAAGGGTCAGAATTGAAGCAATACCTCGCTCGCGACCTGGATCAGACCCTATCCGATGCCCAGCAACTTGGCGACGAAGCCAAGGAACGGTTACACCCGGCCCGATTGGGCGCGGGAGCACTTTCCTCCCTCGCGACCGTGCTTGAATCAACCGGCAATGCGTTGCGCTCCCTCAGTGGTAAAACGAAAGAGACACTTGCGTATAAGACGGGCGAGATGACATCCGCTGGTACTTTGACCTGCCTGTCGTGCGGACAGAAAGTGCAGCTCAAGGGAACAGGGCATGTCCCGCCTTGTCCAAAATGCAATGGTGTCGACTTCAAAAAAGGCTACTAATTGCTCGGGCACCGGTTGCCGACGACACGACGAGCGTCCGCCCGATTATTTCGGAGATCATCTTTGATACCATGAAGGAACTCGGGATGAGTTATCCGACAGTCTGTAAGGGGCGCCTGAAGGAATTGCAGGCCATCCGTGAAGGACTTTGACGCCGAATGCCGCTGATGGATGGTTGAACCATGAACAAGCTCAAACGGCTCTGGAACACTCTGCGGGGCAGCTTTTGGTTTTTGCCCTCGTTGATTGTGGTGGGGAGCATTGTGATCGGGTTGGCTTTCATTCAAGTGGACTCCGCCGGTGGCCAGGAATGGATGGCCCGTTGGCCGTGGCTGTTTGGCGCCAGCGCGGCGGGCGCACGCGGGGTGATGTCCACGATCGCCGGTTCGATGATGACCGTGGTGGGCGTCACATTTTCGATGGTGTTGGTGACACTGGCGCTGGCTTCCAGCCAATACACCTCCCGTATCCTTCGGAACTTCATGCGAGACCGCGTCACGCAGCTTGTGCTCGGCATTTTCGCCGGCATTTTCACTTATTGCTTGATCGTATTACGCACGATTCGCGGCGGGGACGAGGCGGGATTTATTCCGAGCATGGCCGTGGCTTTTGGCGTCGTGCTCGCGATCAGCGGTATCGGCGCGCTGATTTTCTTCATTCATCACATCGCCGCTTCAATCCAGGCATCGAGCATCATTGCTTCAGTGGCCGAAGAAACCCTCGGTGCGATTGACCGGCTTTTCCCGGAGAAAATGGGTCAACCGCCGGCAGATGAAGAAGAGGATCCGTCACCTCTCCCGCTGCAGGAACGGAGCTGGCAGCCCGTCCCGGCCCCGGGAAACGGCTACATCCAAATCGTGGATAACGCCACGCTCCTGCGCTTCGCTAGGGAGCAGATGACCATCGTCCGGATGGAGCGCGGCATCGGCGATTTTGTGGTCGAGGGTACGCTTCTCGCATCGCTCGCTCTGGAGGAGCCGCCGTCAAAAGAGATCGTTGCCGACCTGCAGACGGCCTACCGCATCGACCGTCATCGCGACGTGCAGCAGGATGCCGCCTTTGGCATCCGGCAGCTCGTGGACATTGCTCTGCGAGCACTCTCCCCAGGCATCAACGACACCACGACGGCTGTGATGTGTGTGGATTATCTGACGGCGATTCTGGCACGGCTGGCCTCTCGAAACATCCCTCTGTCGCATCGCTATGAGGACGGGGAACTGAGAGTGATCACCATCGGGCCGACCTTTGCCGACCTGGTGGCCGAATCATTCGATCAAATCCGAGGAAGCGCTGCAGGCAATGTCGGTGTGATGTTGCGGATGCTCGGGGCGCTGCAAATCATCGGCAGTCTCACGACCAACCCGAGCCGGCGACGCACGCTGCGGGAAGAAACACAAGCGATTGCCGAACTGGCCGAACGCACCATCGGGTCCCCGCACGACCGGGCCCGGTTTGAGCGCCGGATGGCAATTGTGCGGGAGGCAGTCGAAACGGAGACGGTTTAAAAGTGATCCAAAGGCGAAATCGTTGAGAAAAGTTTTCAGCGCTCCACCATTCGGCACACCACGCGTTTGAGGGTGGGGTGAACACCCCATAACGAAAGCCGGATCTCCGACCTATTCTATTGTCTTTAGACAAATTCACAAAGAAACCCTACGCAGTGCGCTAGGCAGGCCTGGATCGCCATGACCTAAAACGAACGAAGGAGATCAAAATGCCCATTCAACTCCACAAAGAAAACGGCGGAATTTGAAAGTATCATTCCAGATGTTCACCGGGAAGTGGCATTAGCAAAATGAAGGAACACGCAAATCTCGGCGTGGTCGTCTCGGTGCGTGGGAGCGTCGTGGATATACGTTTCGAAAAGCTTTTGCCGCCGATTCACACGGTGCTACACGCGGGCAACAAGGACGAGATCGTCATTGAAGTGCAGGCCCAACGCGATGCGCATCATGTGCGCGGAATTGCGCTCACGCCGACACAGGGGCTGGCGCGAGGTATGACCGTGGAGGACACGGGCGGGCCGTTGAAAGCGCCCGTTGGCAAAGAGATTCTCTCACGGATGTTTGATGTGTTTGGCAACACCATCGACCGCAAAGCACCGCCAACCGATGTGCAATGGCGTTCTGTGCACCACGCTCCGCCGCCGCTGGCCCGGCGTTCCACCCAATCGGAAATCTTCGAGACGGGCATCAAAGTGATCGACGTGCTTGTGCCGCTGGAGCGCGGTGGCAAGGCGGGACTCTTCGGCGGGGCGGGTGTGGGCAAGACCGTCCTTCTCACCGAAATGATCCACAACATGATCGGGCACCAGGAAGGCGTGAGCATCTTCTGTGGGATCGGCGAACGTTGCCGCGAGGGTGAGGAGTTGTATCGCGAGATGAATGAGGCCGGGGTGTTGCCGAAAATGGTGATGCTCTTTGGCCAAATGAACGAGCCCCCGGGAGCGCGGTTTCGTGTGGGGCATGCGGCGATGACAATGGCCGAGTATTTCCGCGACGACGAGCACCGCGACGTACTACTTCTCATCGACAATATTTTCCGCTTTATCCAGGCAGGGATGGAGGTGTCGGGCTTGATGGGCCAGATACCTTCGCGCCTTGGCTATCAGCCTACGATGGGCACCGAGTTGGCGGGGCTAGAGGAACGTATTGCCAACACGGACTCCGGAGCCATCACCTCCATCCAGGCTGTCTATGTGCCAGCGGATGATTTCACCGATCCGGCGGCGGTCCATACCTTTTCGCATCTTTCCGCCTCCATCGTGCTTTCCCGCAAGCGGGCAAGCGAAGGGCTTTTCCCGGCCATTGATCCGCTACAATCCAGTTCCAAAATGGCCACGCCGGGCATTGTCGGTGAACGGCATTATGCGCTGGCACAGGAAATCCGCCGCACATTCGCGCAATACGGTGAACTCAAGGACATCATCGCGATGCTCGGACTGGAGCAGCTTTCGCCCGAGGACCACAAGGTGGTCGGGCGGGCCCGACGGTTGGAGCGTTTTCTGACTCAACCGTTTTTTACAACCGAACAATTCACCGGCATCAAAGGAAAGCTGGTCACCCTCGAAGATTCGTTGGACGGCTGCGAGCGCATCCTCCACGACGAATTCCAGGATCACCCGGAAAGTGCGCTCTACATGATCGGCTCGATCAGCGAGGCCAAGACCAAAGAAAAAGCGAAACCTGACCCTCAACCCGTTCCCGTGCATGAATCTTAAAATTCTTTTGCCCTTCCAGATCTTCGCCGAGAAGACCGCTGTTATGCGCATTGTTGCGGAGACGAGTGAAGGTTCTTTCGGTCTGCTCCCGCATCGACTTGATTGCGTGACAGCCCTAACGCCGGGAATCCTCACCTACGAAACCAAGGCAGATGGCGAAGTCTTCGTCGCGGTGGACGAGGGCGTGTTGGTGAAGGCCGGGCCGGACGTTCTCATCTCGGTGCGCCGGGCGCTTGGCGGCTCCGACCTTGGCCAACTGCGCGATGCTGTGGAACAGGAATTTCTAACTCTCGACGAGAATGAACAAACCGTGCGCATGGTCATGGCAAAACTGGAATCAGGTTTTATCCATCGCTTTGCAACTTTTCAAAATGAGTGAGCAGAGCAACAAATCCTCACGGGAGGAGCCTCCTTTCGCCGCGCAGGTTGGTGCGAAAGCAGACCGCAAGCTCAAGGCACGGCGTGAGGGCACACCGGGTGTCTGGTTCGGTCTTGGCATGATGGGGCTGATTGGCTGGTCCGTGGCAGTCCCGACGCTCCTGGGTGCGGCGCTCGGGACATGGTTGGATAATCACCATCCGGGCACTCTGTCCTGGACGCTGGCGCTTTTGGTGGCCGGACTCCTGATCGGCTGCTTCAATGCCTGGCACTGGGTCACCAAGGAAGAAAAGGCCATGCGGGATGAACAGGAGGATGATCGTGAGTGATCCCCTGTCCATGATCATGGCTGGCGCTGCTGGTGCGGCACTCGGCGGTGTATTCTTCGGCGGTCTTTGGTGGACGGTGCGCAAGGGGGTTTTGTCCCCGCATCCGGTGCTTTGGTTCCTCGGGAGTCTGCTGGTACGGATGAGCATTGTGCTGGTTGGATTTTATTTCGTCGGGGGTGGTCAATGGGAGCGGTTGCTGGTTTGTCTGCTTGGATTCGGCATGGCCCGGTTCGTCGTGATGTGGCTAACCCGACCCTCGCACGAAAACCCAGGCACCACCACGAAGGAGGCCAGCCATGCGCCTTAGTCCCGATCAAATGATCTTTTGGCAGAACGGGTTTTTTAAACTCAACGCCACGATTGTATTCACCTGGGGACTGATGGTTGTCCTTGTTGTTGGTTCCAAACTGATCACGCGCAAGCTCACCACGGAAAACTCCCGTTCCCGCTGGCAGAACTTGTTGGAGATCGTGGTGACTGCCATCGCGAAACAAATCGAAGAGGTCGGCCTTCCACATCCCGAGAAGTATATCGGCTTTTGGGTACCCTGTTTCTGTTCGTGGGATTTGCCAGCCTCTGCACCATTCTTCCCGGATACGAACCGCCGACCGGATCCCTCTCGACCACGGTGGCACTCGCACTGTGCGTCTTTGTGGCCGTGCCGCTCTTCGGGATCGAGGAGCAG
>JBGSSC010000004.1:0-3631 GCA_041737265.1 Terrimicrobiaceae bacterium
AGGCGCGAAGGCGAGGGTTTCGTGGGCGTTCTGGGTGCAGCCACCGGCCGGTGGGGCGAGGATGGCGGTGGAACCGGCGAAGTCGAACGCGACGTAGTTACCCAGTTGATGGAGGCGTGGAGCCTCCGAGGCATCGAAAGCCCAGCCGACTCGCGCGGGAGCGGCTTGGCTGGCGGCGGGCTCGGTCCGGAACTCCAGGTGCACGCGATCCGGGTGGGCGTGGATGACAAGATGGACGCGCAGCGGTGGCGCGCCGGGTGGGGCGTCGGGTGCGAGGAAAGGGATGTCGCGCAGGTGGATTTCCCAATAGTTCGGAGTGGCTCGCCAGATGTTCATGCGGGCCGCAGAGCTTTTGGCGGGAAGGGATTTCTGGCCGGTGTGCACCTCCCACGCAGGCACGAGGTCGCGAGGAGCGGGAACGAGGCGCGTGCCGTCGGCGGTTTCAATCCACGGTGTGGCTCCGCCAGGCCCCAGCAACTCGCGTCCGTTGCTGCGCAGGGACAAAATGCGTGCCGGGTGGGTGCCTAATCGAAGCTCGTAGTCGTCGCCTGCGACGACAAAGATTTCCTTCTGTTCGGCGTCCTCCCAATGAGACGTGAGCTCCGAGTTGGCTCCATCAATGGCGGGAGGAGGCGAGGCGGACAAAATCGCCTTCGGAAAAAAAACGACAGCCAAAAGAAGAAAGCGGAAAAACGATGGCGGAAACCTCATAGGATCGCGCCGAGGAATGCGAGCGTCGTCGTGCAGCCGGTGGCTTCGGCCCGCGAACTTCGCAGCGTTTCAAACTCAAAAAAATGGGTTCCGTTCGCGAGGTCATCGGCGAAGACCGTGGGCCGGAACCAACCGGAATCGCCGGCCCACTGCGGTCGTTCACGATCGCTCACTTGCCAGTCGCCGCCGTCGATGCGCCACCGGAACTCGGCCGATGTGCTGCCAAAGTCAAAGGCGGCAACAAGCCCCCGACCCTCGAAGCGTGTCGAGAGGGTGGCACCGGGTGCCGTGCAATGCAGGGCTTGGTCGATCCAATTGAGCTGACCCCACCGTCGCTCGGTCCATGGACCGCAGCGTTCGATGGTGTCAAATGGAAGGATTGCCACCCGTTCCCAGCAGAGCGGATCGACGGGGTCGGGTCGGTGTGGACCCGTCGGGACACAATCCGCCGTCGGGTTGTTCACCAGTTCTTTTTCAAGGAGGAGAATGACGCTCTGGGCGTAGCTCAGGCTGCCGCGGTGCGTCGGGTGCAAGCCATCGGGCAACCACTCCTCCCAACGCATCAACCCTGCCTCGACTTCACGGAGAGCGTGCAGTCCCATCCAGATGGAGCTGACCTGGTAGTGGCTGGCCAGTGTTTCAAAATCCCCGACCGAAGGAGGAAGGCGTCCGGCAAGGATGTCGGTGTAGTGCGACTGCATGAAGGTATATGTCAGGACCACGTCCCGAGGTTCCGCCAGGAGCTGGCGAAGCAGCCCTTCCCGCGTGCGGGCCCGCTGGGCCGGAGGGGTGCCGTCATCGTTGACCGCGTATTCGACGAAGACGATGTCGCAGTCGCGCGAAAGGATGTCACGGGCCGCCCGAAAAACCGCGAGATCGCTTCCTGTCGCCCCGATGGCCGCGTTCTCCACGATCAGCCGGACCTTCGGGAATTGAATGGAAAACCATGCAATGACTGCTTCGGGCCACCGGGTGCCGGTCTTCTGGTCAGTGATGGAGCCTCCCAGAAATCCAATCCTGGCCACACCCCTTTCGAGCGCATTCCTCAGCCGATGTAGCCCGGAGCGATAAGCGTAGATCTCCAGTGACATTAGATCAGCCTCCGAACGGGAGCGAGGGAGCGTGGCGACTTTTTGGGCGGGACGAAGGACATGGTGGATGGTTCAAAAACCCTGCTCGAAGTCGGACAGTGAGATGCGGAGCCGGAAGAATCGCTTCGAGCCCGTGGGGATCGAATCGGAAATGACGATGCGTGTTGTGGCGTCGTCCACTTCGGTCTCAACGACGGACTCGGCTCCGCCGAGATTTTCCCAAGGCCCCGATCCGGTCGCCCCGGCGATCTCGGTCCACTCGATGAGATCCGTGCTGACTTCGACGCAAAAGACCAGATCGGAGGCAAACCGGCTGCGGTATAAAGTCAGGGTGAGCCGGTCATTCACGAGTGACAGTTCGGGCGGTCTGCCGTCGCCCGGGATCCAGGGATCGGAGGCAAAGGCATATTCAAAAAGGTTTTCCGTGGAGTCACCATCGGGGTTGGCATTTTCGCCGCTGATTCCCGGGTTGAGTTGTTGGGCAGCGTTGAAGTAGAGCGTTGTGAAATCGTTGAACGAGGACGGCGTGCCGACGATCACCGAGACGGGAGCGGAAGCGGCCAGAGCCCCGTCACTCAACGTGTAGGAAAAGGAATCCTCTCCCCGGTAGCCGGGGTTTGGGGTGTAGCGGACGGCCCCATTCAAGAGCTGAACCGCGCCGTTGGCTGGAGTCGTGAGCCCGCTAACCATCAGCGGGAACGGCCCATTGTCGGGGTCATTCCCGAGGGTCGCTAAATCCAGATCGATCGAGGTATTCGCCCGTATCAACCGGACAATCGGAAGCGCGACGGGTTGGATATTGAGTCCGGGGATGACTTGGACTTCGCCGAAGCTGTTCCACAGGGCACCCGGGAGACCATCGTTGCGCACATAGCCATGACCGACGATTCGAACGTAACGCCCCCACGTGGGAGCCAGGCTAATCCGTTCAAGGTCCGTTGTTGTCCCTGAGCTCGATCCGGAAAAAGCCGTGGTCCAGGTCGCGCCATCCTCACTGGTCTGCACATCAAAAATGGCGCGGCGAATCGATCCCTCGAAAGTCGAGATATTCATTGCCGAGATCTTGGTGCGGTTGGCGAGCGTGATCGTCAGGGTGGCACCATCCCCAAAGCCCGACCATCTGGAAATCGAGGCATCAGTGATTCCGTCCAATACTTTGGAGGGGGTGTTTGGCTCCTGCCATGTTGAGGCCGTTACGGATCCGACCTCAACGGGCGGTGAGTCAATTGTCACAGTGACCATCTCTTCTGCAGTGACCGTCCCGTCGGTCACCGTGTAACGGAACCGAACCGTGCCAAGAAACCCGAACGGCGAAGTGTAGACTGGCAGCCCGTCCACAAAGGTCAGCATGCCGACGTTTCCCGGAGAGACATCCACAATGGGAGTGAATCCAAAGTCATCGAGACCCACGTTCGCAAAATTGTTGTCCCCGCGCAGGACCACACTGTTGATCCAATCCGCTGTGTTTGTTCCGGCATCACGTCCAAAGAAGATTCGGGAATTTGCGCTGGTTGCGGTGACTGTTTGTGTTGCCAGTGTCTGGCCATGAATACCCCGGAACTCAGCCGTGAATGACCTGCCTTCAGCAATACCAGTAACCACAAAGCCCACGGCCCGGGTCGCAAAGGGTCGGCCAGTGTTAGCGTCCGCTGTGCGGAATCCGAGGGCATGCGAATTCTGGGAAACCCCAGAATACCTTCCGACCGAGATTGTGACCTCACCAAAATAAGAACCAACGGCTCCCACATAAAGCGCCTCATCGGCAGTGCCCACCAGATTCGAGTTGCTCGTTGGTCCTCCGCTGGATGGGTTTGTGGTGGTGTTGGCAT
>JBGSSC010000014.1:0-4552 GCA_041737265.1 Terrimicrobiaceae bacterium
TTGCCAACAAACCCGCCCTTGGCACCGGCCCCCGCCGGATTAGGTGCCTTTCGTGTTTCCGAAGAGGTGGATGTGAAGGCGGCTGCAATACCGGCAGCCGTGTTTCTTGCAAAAGTCGATGAGCCAGGTGTTGCGGCTGGCGATGGTTTCTGAGTCGGTGCCTTCCGGCATCAAATGAATCTTTGAATTCGAGACCTGAGGGATGGCGTGCTTCAGGACAGCAAGCGCTTCCGTCGCGTCTTCCCGTGTGGCAACGACAATTTTGATTTGGTGGGGATAGGCCTCAACCCATTCCGCCAGGATCTGCGGCTGATGCCTGGTTGACTCATGGCGTTTGATCCAGGCCGGATCGATGGTGCCCTCCTTCGGGGTCGAGTTGGTGAATTTCGGGCTGACCGATGCGAGGTCGCACTCGATTCCACCGGGTGCCACGGTTCCGGCGGTCTCAATCGTGATGTGGAAGCCGGCAAGCCGGAGGGCCGATGCAAGGTCCCGGATGCCTTTGGCGATCATGGGTTCACCCCCGGTCAGCACGACGTGCCTGGCGGGATATTTCTTCACTTCGTCCATGATGCTTACCACGCTCATCTCCGCTCCCCCGGGGTTCCAGGAGGCATAGGGAGTATCGCACCACCGGCACCGGAGGTTGCAGCCGCTGGTCCGGATAAAAACCGAGGGAACACCGGTGAGGTCGCCCTCGCCCTGAAGGGAGTGAAAGATCTCCGCGATCAGCATGGGACCGGTCCCGGGGGCAGTGGCGAGGTGGAAAGGTAAACTGTGGGATCGGGGATCCCTGCAAGGAGAAACGCCTCCCGCCGCTCAACACAGGTTCCGCATTCGCCACAGTGAATCTCTCCGCCAACGTAACACGACCATGTCCTGGAAAAGTCCACCCCGAGATCCACACCCCGCCGCACGATATCAACCTTGGACATCGCAATGAATGGGCGGAGAACTTCAACTTCCACGTAGGTGCCAAGCCGTATCGCGTCACTCATGGCTTTCATGAAGTCCTCCCGGCAGTCCGGGTAGATGGCATGGTCGCCCGAGTGCGCGGCGATGACAACTCCGCCGGCTCCGCGGCTTTCCGCGAGTCCGGCTGCAATTGAGAGCATGATCCCATTGCGGAAGGGAACCACAGTCTTCTTCATCGATTGCTCCTCGTAGTGGCCCTTCGGAATTTCTCCTCCTTTGTCGAGAAGGTCGGATTCGAACTGCTCGCCCACGAAGGGGAGAGGAACAACAAGGTGGGGAATCCCCAGCCGGTCGGCATGCCATTTGGCAAACGGAATCTCCCGGTCGTTGTGCTTCGATCCATAGTGAAAACTGAGAGCCGCCACGACCTCGTGGACCTCCAACACATGGTAGAGCGCAGCAATCGAATCCATGCCTCCGCTGGCAAGTAACACAACTTTCATGATTTCCCCCGGCTCATCACAATATCAACCTATGGGATCACCGCGAAATGGCCAGCCCGGCTTGCCCCGCAGATCCCCGATCCGAAAAATGGTGTGCATGTCCTGCAGAATTCGGGCGATAAGGAACGGAATGCCTTACCGCATCTGCAAGACCATTGAAATTGAGAACGGGCACATGCTCACTCATCACCCCGACAAGTGTCGATTTCCCCACGGACACAGCCGCAAGGTGGAAATCCTCATTGAATCCGACGAACTGGATTCCAACGGGATGGTCTGCGACTTCAAAATTGTCAGAGATGCCGTCGGTGATTTCCTCGACGCATTCGACCACGCCCTGTGCGTCAATACGCAGGATCCGATGTTTGAGACACTCAAGGCAGCTTACGGGGAACGCGTGATCCCGTTTCCTGACACCGAACCGACGACCGAGGTTCTGGCACAAACCTTCTTTGAAGCAATTTCCCGGGAACTCGCCGCCTACTCGAAACGCACCGGCACCCGTTACCACCTGCGCCCGGCTGTCCGCCTCGTGAAGGTCCGCGTGTGGGAGACTTCCTCCTCCTGGGCCGAATTCGAACCTGATCCATCATGATCGATACGCACCAACACCTCCTCTATCCGGGACGATTCCAATATTCATGGGTGGCCGGTTGTGAACCTTGGAGTCGGCCTGTCCGAATGGTGCCGGATCACCAGGGACATGCTGCAAAGCCTGCCAGCCAAGGCCCAATCCGCAATTCTAACCGCCAACGCCCGCAGAATCTACCAGCTCGGGCCCGGATAGCATTCCTCATTTTGCATAGCAAAATTTTCTAATCCGGCTGCGCTGGCGGTTGTTTCTCAACGGCTCTCCTTGCCAACAACAACACCCTTGGCACCGGCCCCGCCGGATTAGGAGAGCAACTGGCGAAGCACGAAGGGGAGGATGCCGCCGTGGCGGTAGTAGTCCACTTCGATGGGAGTATCGATGCGCAGGGTCACGCTTTGGTCGGTGCTCGAACCATCCGGACGATGAATCCGGAGCGTGATTATTTGCATCGGGGTGATGTCCCCGTCTAGTCCGAGCACGTCGAAGGTTTCGGTCCCCGTGAGGCCGAGAGTGGCGGCATTGACTCCTTCCGGGAACTGCAGGGGGAGGACCCCCATCCCGCAAAGGTTGCTGCGGTGGATGCGTTCGAAACTCTGGGCAACAACCGCTTTGACCCCGAGGAGGTTGGTGCCCTTGGCCGCCCAGTCGCGGCTCGACCCGGTGCCGTATTCCTGTCCGGCGATCACGATGAGCGGAGTTCCTGTCAGCTTGTAGGCCATGCAGGCATCGTAGATGAACGCCGGCTTCGCGCCTTGCGGAGCAGGGATTTCCTTGTCGGGTGCCGGCACTGCGGCGTCACCGAAGTAGAGCGTGTATCCCCCTTCCACGCCGGGGAGCATTAGATTCTTGATGCGGACATTTGCAAAGGTGCCGCGGGTCATCACGCGGTCGTTGCCGCGGCGTGATCCGTAGCTGTTGAAATCCTCGGGTGCAACGCCCTGCTCCATGAGGAAGCGACCCGCGGGGCTCGTCTTCCGGATGGCGGCCGCAGGCGAAATGTGGTCGGTCGTGACGCTGTCGCCGAAGATGCCAAGGGGCCGGGCACCCAGAATGTTGCCGACCGATCCCGGGGTCATGGAAAAATTTTCAAAGAACGGAGGTTGTTGGATGTAGGTGCTGTCAACATCCCATGCGTAGACCTCCCCGGTTGAGGAGGGGACCTCGTTCCATTTTGGATTTTGCTCCGCGAAGTCGGAGTAGAGGCGGCGATAGACATCCGGCTTGAGGGCTGCGGCCATCGCAACGCGGATTTCCTGCATGCCGGGCCAGACATCTTTCAGATAAACCGGTTTGCCGTCCGAGCCGGTTCCGAGCGGCTCGGTGGAAAGGTCGACATCGACGGTGCCCGCAAGCGCGAAGGCCACGACGAGAGGAGGTGACATCAGGAAGTTGGCGCGGATGTTTTGATGAACGCGCGCTTCGAAATTACGGTTGCCCGAAAGCACGCTGGCCGCGACGAGATCATTCTTAAGGATCGCTTCCTCGAGAGCAGGGTGGAGCGGTCCGGAGTTGCCGATGCAGGTGGTGCAACCATACCCCACCGTTTGGAAACCGAGCTGGTCGAGATAGGTTTGAAGCCCGGTCTGCTCAAGGTAGTCGGTCACCACGCGGGATCCCGGTCCGAGCGAGGTCTTTACCGAGGGGTTCACACGAAGACCCCGTTCGACGGCTTTCTTGGCGAGGAGCGCCGCTGCGAGCATCACGCTGGGGTTGCTGGTATTTGTGCAGCTCGTGATTGCTGCGATCAGCACGCTGCCATCGCCGATGGAGACATCGCCGTGCTGGGTCGGGTTTTTGTTGTCTGCGCCGTTGAGGCGCACGCTGACACCGGCTGCGGGAGACGGTTTCCCGTATCCGCCCTCGGCGAGCGGCTTCGCGAGCAGCGACGAGAAGGTGCTTTTCAGTGCCGGCAGGTCGATGCGATCCTGCGGGCGCTTGGGACCTGCGACGCCCGGAACTACGGTGCCCAGGTCGAGGTCGAGCTCGACCGAATAGTCCACTTGGCCTTTGCGGGGGATGCCCCAAAGCCCCTGGGCTTTGTAGTAGGCCTCGAATGCGGCACAGAGTTCTTCGCTGCGGCCTGTCCCGCGCAGGTAGGCGAGGGTTTCTTCGTCCACTCCGAAGAAGCCCATCGTGGCACCGTATTCGGGTGCCATGTTGGCGATCGTGGCGCGGTCGGGAACCGCCAGCGCGCCGGCACCCTCTCCGAAAAATTCCACGAATTTTCCCACGACCTTCTGTGCGCGGAGCATCTGGGTGACCCGGAGCACGAGGTCGGTCGCTGTCACCCCTTCGCGGAGAGCGCCGGTAAGGTTCACTCCGACGACTTCAGGCGTCAGGAAATACACGGGCTGCCCGAGCATGCCGGCCTCGGCCTCGATGCCGCCAACCCCCCACCCGACGACTCCCAGTCCGTTGATCATGGTGGTGTGCGAGTCCGTGCCGACAAGGGTGTCGGGGTAGTAGAAGGGAGATGGGTAATCGGAGAGCGGGGAGGGGGAGGAGAGCACGCCCTTGGCGAGATATTCAAGGTTCACCTGAT
>JBGSSC010000020.1:0-5680 GCA_041737265.1 Terrimicrobiaceae bacterium
GCCCCGTCCGCCTACAGCCGGTACCGGGCCTCCGATCACCACGGGAGCAATGTAAAAAACCACCCGGTCCACCAGCCCTTTATCGAAGGCCTCTCCCAGAACCCGTCCTCCTCCTTCAATGAGCACGCTCTGAACCCCTCCGGCCGCCAGCGACTTTAGGCATTTTCGCAGAGACACCCCCACAAAGATGCGGGTCCGGCCGGTGAAACTGTCGGTGAATATCCGTGAGGATTTCGGCAGTTTGCCCGACTTTGTCCATACCACCCTCAGCGGGTTATGGGCACCGGGGATCCCGCGCAGTGTCAGACGCGGGTTATCGGCCCGGATCGTTCCGCCACCCACGAGAACCGCGTCACATGTCGATCGAAGCCTCATCGCGTCGGCGCGGGATTTTGCGGATGTGATCCACCGGGTGCCCGGCACGGGCGCAATCCGACCGTCCAGGGACATCCCGGCCTTGGCAGTCACGAAAGGAAGTCCGGTCGCAATCCATTTGTTCCACGCGGGATTGAGCGCCTCACATTCCATGGCAAGCACACCGGTTTTGACTTTTACCCCTGCTTTCTCGAGCAGCGCTTTGGCGCGGCCCGCATGCCGGGGGTTCGGATCCGTGGCCCCGTAAACGACGCGTGAGAAACCAGCCTCGAGGATTGCTTGGGTGCATGGCGGAGTGCGCCCCGTGGTTGAGCAGGGCTCAAGAGTCACGTAAAGGGTCGCCCCCCGTAAATTTCCGCGCGCCGCGATGATCGCATCAACCTCGGCGTGGGGACAACCTGCAGCCTGGTGCCAGCCACGGCCGATCACCCGGCCCCTGGAGACAATCACAGCGCCGACTGCGGGATTCGGAGCGGTGTGGCCCACGCCGCGTTTCGCCTCAGTCAGCGCAAGGCGCATAAAATCATTGTCGGTTACCATGGGGATTTGTTTGCGCACGGCTCAGATTTTCCGAAAGGTAGCATCCGTGCAATCCGGCTTTCAAACCAAGGCCCGTTTTTTCCATGAGTTGGCCCAATTGGTCCGGAGTGGAATACCCCTCCCCCAGGCGGTCGGGATGCTGGGATCCAAGGCTCCCGCCCCCCGGCTTGCGGCCGCTCTGGAGGGCGGGCTCTCCCCTTCCGGTGCCTTTGCTCAAGCTGGTTTTTCCCTCGCAGACTGCGCCGTTGTCGAAGCCGGTGCCTCTGCCGGCCGGCTGGAACAGGTTTTTGCGGAACTCGCAGCCCACTATCAACGCCTCGCCACGGCCCGCGCGAAGATCCTCGCCCAATCCCTCTACCCTGTCTTTATCCTCCACCTCGGGGCGATCCTTCTGGCGATTCCTCCCGCAGTCCTCGAATCGAGTGCGGTCGTCTTTTTTACGAACGTGGCCATTGCACTTGGCACCTTCTATTCCCTCGGACTCCTTTTCTTTCTGGCATGGCTTGCCCTTTCGCGAATCTACGGCACGAGCCCGGCCGGGGCCTCGGTCATTGCATGGCTCCCCGTCGCCGGACGCTGGCTATTGACTTCGACCGGAGCACGTTTTGCTTCCCTCTTTTCGCTTTTCGTGCGGAGCGGAGGCCGACCGCTCCGCGGACTCGAACTTGCCGGAGAAGCCTCGGGAAGTGCCCTCCTCAACATCGCTGCAAAAGAAACCAGCGCGGCTGTTCGTGCAGGGGCCTCCCTTGCCGAAAGCTTTTCCGGCCGACAGGGCGTCCCCGATGAAATCGAGCGGGCAGTCCGGGTTGGGGACCACTCAGGCCGCCTCGATGAAGAGTCATTGCGGGCGGCAAAAACCTTGGATGAACGCGCGTCCGCCCAAATCGAGGCCTTCGCAGAGTGGCTCCCCCGCCTCGTGTATCTCGCAATTTCCCTCTACATCGGTTGGCGCATCATTCAGACCGCCCTCCATGTCGGAAGCACCATAGGCGATGCGCTGGAGCTCTAATCCGGCGGTAAGGGCTGCAACGGATGCAAAGCAACGGCCAGGCTTTCAACTTCTTTCTCAACGGCTCCCATTGCCAAGAACCCCGCCCTTGGCACCGGTTCCCGCCGGATCAGGGTTACTCTCCCCGCTTTAATCTTTTGGAATTGTTACGCGGCATCCCGGCTTTCTGGAAGCGCTTGACCGCCTTGGCCAGGTCGTATTCAACCCTCCGGTGGAGAAGGATTCGCTTTCGGGGATCGTAAAGAACGTAGCAGGCACGGGGGTCCCCATCGCGGGCCTGACCGACGCTGCCGACATTCACAGCATATCGTTTCCGGGCTTCCAGAAGCACAGGCTTCTCGGAGGGCATGAAACCAACCACTCCATCCTCACCTTCTTCCCAAATCACCGGTATATGGGTGTGTCCATGGAAACTGACAAAACTGGACTGGATCGCAAAATGCCTTTCCGCTTCCTCAGTGCTGTCAATGTAGGGAAACTCTCCGGGTTCATGCAGTGCCGCATGAGCGAGCGAGATCGGGCCCAGATCCGCAGACAGCGGAAGACCGCGTATCCAATCCATCTGCGCCTCACCGAGCTGGCGGACGGCCAACTCAATCGGGGCGGCCACGGTGTCACGCACATCCTCCAGCGGATTTTGAATGGCCATCAGCAACATGGCTTCGTGGTTGCCCATGACCGTCAAAGCGCAGGAATTCCTGATTTTTTCGACACAAGCGGCCGGTTCCGGACCGTAGCCGACAACGTCCCCGAGGCAAAAAATCTCCCGACACGACCACTGCCCGATGTCGGCAAGAACGGCACTCAAGGCGTCAATATTCCCATGAATATCGCTAACGAGCGCGACGAAGGAGGGCTGGGGTTGGAATCCGGGCATGAGGGATTCTACATGGTTATCCGGATTATGGGGAGGAATTGAAGAAGTTGATTGTTGCAGATTGCCGCGAGCCAGTGCCTGTACCGCACGCGGCCGGAAGCTTCAGACCATTGAAGGCGTTAGCGCTCAATCTCACGGCAAACGCACCAAAGGCGCTTTCAGTCTGAGTTGCTGCCTGATTGTTGATCGTAGAGGTAGAATCCTTCGCCGGCTTTGCGTCCGGTTTTACCAGCTTTGACGAGGCTGGTGATTTTGGGACTGAACTCGGCGGGGCGGCCCATGGCGCGGGCCTGGTTGATCATGCAATCGAGTGTTGTGTCGAGGCCGATAAGGTCCATGAGTTCCAGCGGACCCATAGGAAAGTTGAGCCCGAGGCGGACGGCTGTATCGACCTGATCGGGAGGCACGCCTTGGTCGAGGAGGTCAAGTGCTTCGCGCTTGATGGCGTCCAGGATGCGGTTGACAAGGAAGCCGGGGGTATCCGGAGCGAAGACCGGGGTTTTGCCCCAGCGGGTGACGGTTTCCCTTGCGATCTCGATCGTGGTGCGGGCCGTGCGGGGACCGGCGATGAGCTCGACGAGCTTCATTCGGGGTACCGGGTTAAAGAAATGAGCCCCGCAGAAGCGCTCCGGGTTGGCGAGCGGTTCGGCGAGGAGTCCGATGGAAATCATCGAAGTGTTGGTCCAAATTGCGGTGGCGGGGGGGATGATTTTTTCAAGTGCGAGAAAGACGCTTTGTTTGATGGCGGTCTCTTCCTTCACGGCTTCGATGATGATGGCTGCGGCGGCGGCATCCTCGAGCGTGTCGGAAATATGGAGATTGGCAAGGGTGCGCTCCAAGGCTTCGCGGGTCACATAGCCCTTGGCGGCAGCCCGCTCCAGCGAAGAGGCGATGCGGTCTCTGGCTTTGGAAGCAGCTCCGGGGACTTTGTCGTAGAGGCTCACCTGTTCGCCGGCGGCAGCCGCCACCTGCGCGATGCCGCCACCCATCGTGCCAGAGCCTACAACAAAAATACTCATTCTCTCTCCACGGCAAAGGAAAGTCCCTGCCCGACCCCCACACACATCGTGGCGATAGCGCGACGTCCGCCGCGGCGGATCAATTCCTGCACTGCGCAACCGACGATGCGTGTGCCCGACATTCCGAGCGGGTGGCCTAGCGCGATTGCTCCGCCGTTGGGGTTAACGTGTTCCGCGTCGTCGGGGAGGCCAAGGGTGCGCAGGCAGGCCAGGGCTTGGGAGGCGAATGCTTCGTTTAGTTCGATGACATCGACGTCGGAAAGCTTCCAGCCGAGGCGGGAAAGGAGTTTGTTGGTGGCGGGCACAGGTCCCATGCCCATCACCCGGGGGGGCACTCCGGCGGATGCCATGCCGCAATACCGTGCCAATGGGGTAAGCCCGTGTCGCGAGATGGCAGCCTCCGAGGCGAGAAGGAGCGCGGCGGCACCATCGTTGACACCAGAGGCGTTGCCGGCAGTAACCGTGCCGCCGGAGTTCACAGCGGGCCGGAGTTTTGCGAGACCTTCAAGAGAGGTTTCCGGGCGGGGGTGTTCGTCGCGGGCGACGACGACCGGCCCCGCCTTGCCGCCTGGGACTTCGACTGGAAAAATTTGTTCCGGGATGAAGCCTGAAGCGATGGCTGCTGCGGTCCGTTGCTGGGAACGGAGAGCGAAGGCGTCCTGATCGGCACGGGAGATCCCGTTTTCTGCCGCGACGTTTTCTCCGGTTTGCGGCAAGGAATCGACGCCATAGGTTTGCTGCATTGCAGGGTTGATGAAGCGCCAGCCAATGGTTGTGTCGTGGATCTCGGCCACCCGCTGGAAGGCCGCTTCGGCTTTGGGCATCACGAAGGGGGCCCGGCTCATGGACTCGACACCGCCCGCAACGGCCACCGCCATCTCACCCAGCTGGATCGCCCGCGCGGCAGCTCCAGCGGCTTCCATACCCGAGGCACAGAGGCGGTTGAGCGTGATGCCGGGGACTTCCGGCGGCAGACCTGAAAGCAGCGCCGCCATGCGCGCGACATTCCGGTTATCTTCCCCCGCCTGATTCGCGCAGCCCATAAAAACCTCGTCCAAGCCGCCCCCAAGCCAGGAATGGCGGGCCATGAGACGTCGCAGCGGGGCCGCCGCGAGCTCATCAGTCCGCAACCTCGCAAGCGAACCGCCGAAGCGGCCGACAGGCGTGCGCACAAAATCGCAAATCCAAGCCTCGTTCACTCGTCTTCCCCCAAATGCGCACGGCGGGTTCGGTCCTGAAGATCACGGAGGGTTTCCAGTTCGACCTCGGTGGGCGCAGCAGTCTGACCGAGGTCCTCCGCAAATCGGAGCTTCCATCCGCAGGCGTCCGCAACTTCTTTGCGGGTGACCCCCTCGTGGATGGTTGTAACGATCATTTCTTTGGTCCCGGCTTCCGGCTCCAGGATGCAAAGGTCGGTTATCACGGCGACCGGCCCGGTGGTGTGCACGCCGAGGCGTTGACGGTGGTCGCCCCCCTCGCCGTGCCCGAGGGTCGTCAAAAAGGAGAGCTTCTCGACAAAGCGCCGCGGCGACATGTCCATCACGACGAAGACCCGGTCGCAGCCTGTCGCGATTTCCGGGGCTCCACCAGCACCGGGGAGCCGCACGGTCGGGTGATTGTAATCCCCGATCACACTGGAGTTCAGGTTGGCGAACCGATCGATCTGGGCCCCGCCCAGGAAGCCAACGGTGATCCTTCCACCTTGCAGCCAGTAACGAAATATCTCGGGCAGGGAAACCGTTGTAAGGGAGGTCTCACAGAGCTCGCTGTCGCCGATGGATAGGGGCAATACGGCAGGGTTGGTGTCGATGGTTCCCGACTCGTAAATAAGCTTGAGGCGGGGGGCGTGGGTCAGTTTGG
>JBGSSC010000025.1:0-2742 GCA_041737265.1 Terrimicrobiaceae bacterium
CCGGGTGCGCCTCGCGTATGTGGCCATCACCCGCGCCCAGGTGAAAGTCTGGATCTATGCTGGCGCGGTCTGCGGGAGCAGGATCCCGGCCTCCGCTCTGGATTGGATTCTTCGTGAGCAGACACCGGAAAATTTCGACGAATGGGTGGCTGCGGAATCCGGGCGGGGAGCACGCCATCAAGCCGGGATCGAAGCCATTGCAAAGGCCTTCCGCGCTGAGGATGTCATTCGATGGATGGCACCGCCACCGGCATTTGAGGAACGGTGGAATCCGCCGGTTGCTGCGGCCTCCGGGTGCCTCGCCGCATTGGAGCCCCCTCCCCTTCCCGAAACCTGGGGATTCACCTCCTTCTCCTCACTGACCCGCGAAAAGGATTCTCATACCGACGGCGCAGGAATGGCTCAAGCAGCGGAGCCTCCTGACTCCACCGGAGAGGACAACATCCCCGACGAAATACCGAATTCCTTCCTGGCTGCGCCCGGCGGACAGCTCGTCGGCACGGCCGTGCACGCATGGATGGAACGCTGGGATTTTTGCGGACCCGACCGGACAGCTCTCGATCAACACTTCGCCAGGTTTCCGATTTCAGCGAAGGACCCGCAGTTCGTCGGGAAGATCGCCGGGATGCTCGAGGAATTGCGCGGGGCAATTCTTCCCGGTATGGAATGCACGGTTGCCGCCGCGTGCCCGGATCCATCGGCATCGGAATGGCATTTCCAGCTTCCGATTCACGACGCATTGGGCGCCTTCGGCCTCGCCGAAGTCTTTGCGGCCCATGGGCAGCCGTCCTATGCGGCACAACTTGCCACCCTACCCGCTGACCGGTTGAAAGGATACCTTCACGGGTTCCTGGACCGAATTGCATTCCACGATGGAGCCTGGGGAGTGATTGATTGGAAAACCAACAACCTCGGGAGCTCCACCAAAGAGTATCGTCTCCCGTCCCTGCAGAAGGCTGCGGAGGAGAGCCACTATCTTCTCCAGACCCACTTGTATCTGGTGGCACTCCGCCGGTTTCTCGGCCCCGATGCCCGGATCTCAGGCGCATGGCTGGTCTTCCTGCGGGGTATTGCTTCCGGTCGAAGCCATGGAATCCTTCCTATTGCGCCTTCCACAGAAATCATGGCCGATCTCGATCGCCTCTTCGCCCAACCCTCCCGATGAATGATCCTGCCTCCATCGACTGGCTCGCAAAAATGTGGGGCCTTCCCGAAGAGGCCTTCGACTCCGTTCGAAGACTCCTGCAAGCCGAAGCCCAAGGCAGCACGGCCTGCGAGGTGGAGCAGGACATGGTCGATTGGGGAAACGCTGCGGGGCCTGAGGAAGCGGATTCTCCTCTCGTGTTAACGGGCTTCAACGGAATAAACCACATTCAATCACGGCGACTTTTTCTGGCCGAGCGGGAGATCGCCGACCGGCTGCTTTCATTGGCGTCTGTCCCGCCGACCGGAGAGACATTCACGAAATCGCTGAAAGTCCTTTTTCCGAACGCGGCCGCGGACGACATGCAGGCTCAGGCGGCTCTGACTGCCGCGACCCGGCGCCTTGCAGTTGTCACCGGAGGCCCTGGAACGGGAAAGACCTATGTCCTCGCGCGCATCCTTGCTCTTTTGACCGACGACGGGATGTCCACAGGGACGATCCGGCTTGCCGCGCCGACCGGAAAAGCTGCGGACCGCATGAAGAAGGCGGTTGGAGACTCGGTGCATCACCTGCCCAAGGCATTTCGCAAGCATGCCGATCTTCTCAGCCGCACGGCGAACTCGAGTGCAACGATCCATTCCCTTCTTGGCTATAATCCCGACACCGGCCGCTGCCGTTTCGATCGTAACAACCCGCTGCCTTGCCAAACCCTCATCCTCGACGAGTGCTCGATGATCGACGTCCATTTGTGGCGCGCATTGCTCCGTGCATTGCCCGTCGGCTCCCGCCTCGTGCTCCTCGGTGACCCCAACCAGCTCGAAAGCGTCGGCCAGGGCAATGTCTTCTTCGACGTTGCCCGTGCTGCCGAGTGCCCTGAGTCCCCTTTACACCCGCTGCATGTTCATCTGACAGGAACCCGGAGATTCAAGGACAGCCCCCGCATCGTGGCACTGGCACAGGCGTTGGAAAAATCCGATGCCGCGGAGGCCGGAGCACTTCTCGCCCGGTCCGCCGGGCCGGAACCAAACGAAGGGCTTGCGTGGATTGAGTCCGCCGGGGGAGCGCTGCCATGCGAGCACTTCCCTCCCAGGGTTTTGATGGCCCTGGCGCGTGTCGCCGCAGCCGACTCCGCCCGGGAGGCTCTCGACGCTTTGGCCGGTGTCTGCGTGCTCACCGCGCAAAGAGAATTTTTCGTGGGATCGAAGGCGGTTAGCACCCAAATCGAAAAGCATTTTTCGCTCCGCGAAGGCGTGCGTAATCACCCCGTTATCATCAACAAAAACGACCCGGAAACCGGACTGCGGAACGGAACGGTGGGCATCATCCACATTTCATCCGAAGGCAGCCGCATGGCATTCTTCCCTTCCAGCGACGGCCACTTGACTGAATTCGCGGTCTCCAGACTGCCTGAATACTCCCCTGCGTGGGCAATCACGATCCATCGCTCCCAAGGCAGTGAATACGAAGATACGCTCGTCATTCTCCCGCGTGAGGAAAGTCCGATGGCCACCCGCCAACTGCTCTACACCGCGATCACCCGCGCCAAATCCAGCGTTTGCGTGGCAGGAGATCTTGAAACCGTGAAAAAGGCAGTAATG
>JBGSSC010000246.1:0-6619 GCA_041737265.1 Terrimicrobiaceae bacterium
CGCGGCGCAGGAAGCCCGGTTTTACAAAGGCGGAAACCTCGTGGGAGCCAGCCCGATCTCGAGCGGCCGCGAAGGGTATTCCACACCGTCGGGTTCGTTCCGTGTCACCCAGAAAAATGCGGGACATGTCTCGAACCTGTATGGGGACTATGTTGATGAAAATGGCAGCGTCGTCGTGGCGAATGTGGGTGTGCGCCGTGATCCACGCCCGCCTGGCACCCGCTTCCGTGGAGCTCCGATGCCCTATTTCATGAGAGTGGTTGGGGCAGTCGGAATGCATGGCGGATATCTGCCGGGGTATCCGGCCTCGCATGGCTGCATCCGCCTGCCGATGGAGATGGCGCGCATATATTTTGAGAATGCTCCATCGGGCACTCCGGTTAGAATCACGCGATGAAATTCCTTATTCTGTACATGGCCGCATTTTTTTCTGCAGCAGCTTTTGCGGAGACCATCACGCTCACGGATGCCGAGGCGCAGGCCATCGGACGGCGGATCTGGAAGAACGAATGCGCGGGAACGGTCGAGGGGCTCACTTCATGGAACGCCGGAGAGGAATTCCCCTCCCTTGGCATCGCGCACTTCATCTGGTATCCGGCGGGCAAGCGCGGTCCCTTTGAGGAGAGCTTCCCGGGGCTGGTTGGCTATCTCCAAGAAAATGGCGTGAATGTTCCCGCATGGCTCAAGGTTCCCTGCCCCTGGGACACCCGGAGTTCGTTCATGGCGGACTTCGACGGTAACCGCATGAAGACGCTTCGGGCCATGCTTCAGAACACGATCGCCCTCCAGGCAAGGTTTGCCGCGCTCCGCCTCGAAAAGGCGCTTCCCAAAATGCTCGCAGCGGCTCCTCCCGGTTCCCGCGAGAAGATCCGGAAAAACTTTTACCGCGTGGCCAAAGAGCCATTGGGCGTATATGCCCTCATGGACTACGTCAACTTCAAGGGCGAAGGCACTTCCGCGTCCGAGCGCTACAAAGGCCGCGGGTGGGGGTTGCTTCAGGTGCTGGAGACCATGCCTTCCGACGGTGATGCGCTTGCAGAGTTTGCGGCGGCAGCGGACACGGTGCTCACGCGGCGGGTTGAGAATTCCCCTCCTGCCCGCGGTGAGGCGAAGTGGCTCACGGGCTGGAGGAACCGGCTTTCCACGTATCTGAACTGATCCGCGATGGCTCTCTCCGCCGCTGACTGGCTTATTGCAGCGGTTCCCATGACTGCGGTCCTCGTCATTGCCTGGCGCGTCCGGCATCAAACCCGCAGCGTATCCGATTTTCTCGCGGGTGGGCGCCGTGCGGGAAGGTACCTTGTGACCGTGGCGGACGGGATGGCCGTCTTCGGTCTCGCGGCGGTCGTTGCGGGATTTGAGTTCACGTATACGAGCGGGTTCGCCGCCGGATTCTGGGGGTCGCTTGCCGCCCCCGTGAGCGCGATTCTGGCACTCACCGGCTTTGTGATATACCGGTATCGGGAAACCCGATGCCTGACCCTCGCGCAGTTTTACGAACTCCGCTACAGCCGCGGGGTGAGAGTAGCCGCGGGCTCCCTGGCATGGATGAGCGGAGTGGTGGCCTATGCAATTTTTCCTGCCGTCGCCGGCCGCTTTGTCGTGGCGTATTGCGGTCTTCCATCCGTGGTGAACATCGGTGCCATCGGGCTGCCAACCTATGCCGTGTTGAGCGGGGTCTTCCTCCTTTTCGCGCTTGCGGTCGTTCTGCACGGCGGGCAGGTCCCGGCGATGGTCACGGATTGCGTGCAGGGCATTTTCGCTTACATCGGCTACGCCGTGGTAATTGCAGCGGTCCTGAGCATTTTTTCCTTCTCCCAGTTTCGTGACGTCATGCTCGCACGCCCGCCGGGCAAATCCTTTGTGGATCCTTTCGACACGGCTGAACTCACCGACTTCAACATCCTCTTTGTGCTCATCGGCATCATTGGAGGAATCTACAACCGGATGTCCTGGCACGGCGCGCAGGCCTATCACGCGTCGGGCGCCTCACCGCACGAGCAGAAGATGGCCGGCCTCCTTTCGACGTGGCGGGCTGGACTCACCTTCCTCACGGTGATCCTGCTTGGCTTCGCTGCATATACCTACATGCACCATGCGGACTTCGCTGCTGAAGCCGCCTCGGTGCGACTGGAGCTGGAATCCCTCGCAGCCAGCGGGTCCGTTCAGGGAACCGAGGCGCTTCGCTCCCAATTGGTGACTCCGCTGGCGGTTCGTCATTTCCTTCCTGACGGCGTCGCCGGGGTATTCCTTGCGGTGATGCTCTTCCTGATGGTCACCACCGACACAACCAACCTTCACGCCTGGGGGAGCCTTCTGGTGCAGGACGTCGTGCTGCCGTTCTGCAAGACTGCCCTCGATCCGCGACGGCATTTATTTTTCTTGCGCCTCGCGATTGTTGCAGTCGCCGTTTTTGCGTGGGTCTTCTCGCTGCTTTTCGAACAAACAACCTATCTCTACATGTTCCTCGCTCTCGCGGGGAGCCTCTATCTGGGCTGTGCCGGAGCTCTTTTAATCGGCGGGCTTTATTGGAAAAGAGGCACCACGGCAGCGGCATGGTGTACGCTCGGTGCCGGGACGCTCTGGGCTTTGCTGAGCTTCTCGCTCACATCGCACTGGGAGAGCATCCATTATCCCTGGCTTGCAGCCAAGGCGCCCCGGGTGCTCGCCAGTCTGGAAGGCCTTGTTTCGGCGGCCTCAGCCGCGTTGCCTGTGGCCGCATGGCACGTGACTGCAACCCGGTTTCCATTCAGCGGAGCAGAACTCGCCTTTGCCAACATCCTTCTCTGCTCGGGCCTTTACATCCTTGTCTCGCTGGCCACCTGCAGGCAGCCATTCAACCTCGACCGCATGTTGCATCGCGGCTCCTACGCATTGCGCGAAGAGGAGGGCGGACGCCCCCCGGTCGCCATTGAACACAGCATCCCCTTGTGGAAAAAGCTTACAGGTATCGATGATCAATACACCCGCGGCGACAAAATCCTCGCCGCTTCCGTGCTGGTTTGGGGCGTTCAGTCGTCCGTGGTTTTCCTGGTGGTGATTGTTGCCAATGTTTTTTTCGGACGCTGGGGAGCCGGAGGATTTTTCCTCTACTGGCAATACTACCAGATCATTTTTGCGCTCTGCATCGGCGCGATCACAACGGTGTGGTTCACCTGGGGAGCGTCCCGGGACCTGAGTGCTTTCCTAAAAGCACTGCCTTCCGCACCGCGCGATGCGTTGGACGACGGCCGGGTGATTGCCCACACCAACGCGGAGGATGTCAGATTGCTCGGCGCGAATGCCGGCACTACCACTGCACCACCGAACTCGCGTAAGTGAGGCCGCCGCCAAAAACCACCATCAGGATATAATCCCCCACTTCGAAGCGCCCGGTGCGGTTTGCCTCATCGAGTGCGATGGCAACAGCCGCCGCAGAGGTGTTGCCGTAGCGGTCGAGATTGGTGTGAAACTTTTCCATGGGCACCCTCAGACGCTCGGCAAGCGCCTCGATAATCCGGAGGTTCGCCTGGTGCGGAATAATGCAGGTCAGGTCTTCGACCGAAAGGCCGCTTTGCTCCAGCGCCTTGCGCGCCGCGGTCTGCATCGAGGTCACCGCCTGCTTGAACGTCTCACGTCCGTTCATCTGGAGCGTGTTGTGCTTGAGGTGATAGTTCTCCGGAGTCACCGGCAAAGCACAGCCGCCACCGGGCATGTGGAGGATCTCCCCGTAGTTTCCATCGCTCCCCATGAAGGTGGTGATCACTCCATGGGAACCCGCACGGTAGCGAAGGACGGCGGCGCCGGCTCCATCCCCGAAAAGCACGCAGGTGTTCCGGTCATCCCAGTTGACAATCGAACTCAGCTTGTCTGCTCCGATGACCAGAATGGTGTTGTAGGTGTGGTTGCCGATGAATTGCTGTGCGATTTCGATCCCGTAGAGGAACCCCGAACAGGCGGCAGAAACATCGAAACAGGCCGCACGGGAAGCCCCCAGCAAGCGCTGGACGTGGCACGCTGTCGAAGGAAAAAAGGTGTCGGGAGTGACTGTCGCAAGGATGATGAGATCGATCTCGGTGACCTTGACCCCGGCCTGATCCATCGCCCGCTGCGCCGCCTTGGCTGCCATGTGGCTCGTGAACTCGCCCTCCGCGGCAATCCTGCGCTCCCGGATCCCCGTCCGGCTCACAATCCACTCGTCGGTCGTATCCACCCGGCTCTCCAGCTCCGCGTTGGTCAGGATCTTATCCGGAACGTAACTTCCGGTGCCAACGATTGAAACCGTGCGGCTAGGTTGACGGTCCTTCGTTCTTGGACGTTTCATTAAACTCCTTGATGGCTTCGACGATTCGCGGATTGATCCCCTTCTCAATATACTCGCATGCGACCCGCAGGGCATTCTTAACAGCGAGAGCGGAGCTTGCGCCATGGGCGATGATGGCAATTCCATTCACCCCGACCAGCGGGCTTCCGCCGTAGGTTTCGTAGTTCGTTTTGTCGCGGATCGAGCGGAAAGCATTTCTTGCAAGCCATGCCCCCATCATTCGCAGCGGACTGGCGGTGAGTTCGCTCTTGAGCCAGTGAAAGACCGCCGAAGCGGTCGCTTCGCAGGTTTTCAAGACGACGTTGCCGGTGAATCCGTCGCAAAGGACGACCTCCACCGGAGAATCAAAGAGATCGTGACCCTCGACGTTGCCGCGGAAATTCAACTTGCTCCGGCGAAGAAGCCCGAAAATTTCCTTGGTAAAGTCGCTGCCCTTCGCGTCCTCGCCACCAATGGACATCAGCCCGACCGCGGGATTATCAAACCCGAGCACATGCTTTGAGACCACCGTGCCCATGATTGCGTATTGAATCATGTGCTCCGGCCTCGCGTCGACGTTGGCCCCCGCATCGATCAGAACACAAACATTATGCTCGGTTGGCAAAAAGGATGCGATGCCCGGGCGCTCCACGCCCTCGAGCGTCCTCAGCTTGATTGTGGTCGCTGCGACCATCGCCCCGGTGTGCCCGGCGCTGACGACCGCATCGGCACTGCCGTTCTTCACCAGATCCACCGCACGGCTGAGCGACGAATCCTTTTTGCGACGCACCGCTTCCACGGCGTGCTCGCTCATTTCGACCACCTGGGTGGTGTGAACGATCTCGATGCGGGGGTCGGTGCACCCACACGCCTCGAGTTCCTTTTTCAGCGCCGCTTCATCACCGGTCAGGTAAAGCCTGGTGATTTGAGGAAAGTCCGCGAGCGCCAAGGCGGCACCCGCGACGGGATTTTTGGGAGCGAAGTCCCCCCCCATACCATCAAGGACAATTTTCATGGAGCCATTGTCCGCATGGGGGACCGGCGGAGCGTTAAATTAAACAGCCCCGACACTCAGGACTTGGCGACCTTTATAGTAGCCACACGCAGGGCAGGCGACGTGCGACACGGCGGCGGCTCCGCACTGCGGGCATTTGGAAAGTTTCGGCGCGTGCCAACGGTTAGCGGCTTTGCGTGTGCGAAGCCTCATCTTGGATGTTTTTCTTTTGGGAACTCCCATAGCAATTTCAGTTTTTGGATTTAAGTCTGTCGAGCGCCTCCCACGGGCTCGGCCCCTCAGGCTCCGCCGGGCTGACGACTGGGTCGGCTGACGGTGCAAACGGGTTCGAATCCTTCACCGCATCGGAACGCGGGTGGGCAGGCAGGGCAAGATGGATATCCTCCCTCACCTCGGGAGTCAAGTCAACGAGTTCGCGGCCGTCGAGTTCTCTCTGCATCGCGAAGGTGGGGATCACAATCTCGGTTTCGAAATGCTCCAGCGTGACGACGCAGCGCATGCGCACCCGCAGGCGGAGTTCCCCGGTGGCGAAAATCCCTCCGTCAGATAGCCCCACCTCAAGCGCGTAGCGCAGAGGCCCGGCAGGTTCGGCCCCCGCATCGGCCAAATCGAGGCCGGATGGATCCTCCTCACCTGCGAGATGGAGCGTTCCCCCGGATGGAATCTGTCGAAGATGAACTTTCATGGCGAATATTTGATAGTATTTACGCTAGCATGCTGTGGAACTTGTGAAAGTCCGACACCTGATTTTCTTTCAAGCCATGCGAGTATGGCGTCCCCGGTGCCGGACATCCTGCTAAAAATTCCGATTTTACCCTTTGACAGGAAGAGAATTGTTCGAAATAGTGACCAGCTCTCTTGATTCCAATGAAGACCTACTCAGCCAAAGCCACCGAAGTCCAAAGAGACTGGTGGGTAATTGATGCCGCAGACCAGCACCTCGGCCACGTTGCCGTTAAAGTTGCCAACCTCCTCAGAGGCAAAGGCAAAAAAATCTTCACGCCCCATGTTGATACCGGGGACTTCGTGATCGTGCTCAACGCCGGCAAGGTGAAAGTCGGCGGCAAGAAGAACATTCAAAAGACCTACATGAGCTTCTCGGGTTATGTCGGTGGACACAAAACCGAGACCTTCGAAGCCCGTCTGCAGCGCCGTCCGGAACTGCTGATTGAGCGTGCCGTGCGGGGGATGATCCCTCACAACCGCCTTGGCAGCGCCGTCTATCGCAAGTTGAAAGTATATCGCGGCACCGAACATCCCCACGCCGCTCAAAATCCCAAAGCCGCCTAATTTCCATGTCAGACACCATACTTACCTCGGGC
>JBGSSC010000047.1:0-4763 GCA_041737265.1 Terrimicrobiaceae bacterium
GCGTGGATGGCCATGGCCCGCACACCCTGCTCGGGATCCATAAGTGCCTTCTCGATCGCAGGAATCGCCGCCGGATCTCCCAGCTTGCCCAAAGCTTGAATAGCCAAGCGGCGCAGCACGACGTTTTTGTTGTCCAGCAAGGGCAGGATCAACGCCGGGTTGCATTTGGAATGCCCTTCGATCACCTGCCCGAGAAATTTCATTTGTTCGTAGATCGTGCCTGACTCGATCGCCTTTTCCGTCTGCTGCGGAATGCGGCAACGATCGAGGTATTGGGTCTCCTCGCCCAACGAACAAATGGCATTCATCCCCATATCGTAGAATCGCTGCCAACGGGCGAGTGCATAGGGGTTGGACGTGATAAAGTTGATATCGACCGGTGTATCGCGGGCCAGGAACACCATTTCGTCGAGCGTCTGGTCCTGGGCATGCACCGAAGCTCCACCATAAACGCCAAGCTCATCCACGATGCCCTCTCGAATCCACTTGTCCACGTCCATGTGGATCATGCCAAGTGTGTAGTATTCCTGCGGGAGCGTCGCCCACACCATCGGCTTGCGCGGGTTGATCGGGTTCAGCCACACCCCGATTTTGACCTTGTCGCCAAGCGCCTCGCGCAGCTCTTTTAAAAATGCGGTGACGTATTCGCCACGCAACCGATACCAATCCTCACGCGTGGCAAATTTGTTGAATGGCTCCGTCCGGATGTCGATGCCATAGCGCCGCTTGAACTCCTTAACAATCGGCTCGCTGTAACCGAATTCATCCTGGAACCGCATGGAAAAATTTTCCGCATACGACATAAATACAATGCCATCGTAACCCGCCTCTTGGATGAGTTGGACATGCAGGTCCACGAGGGCTTTCCTCGCCTCGGGGTAGGCCAGCTCGATGACCCCACCCTGCTTCCGATAGCCATACTTGTCGGTGGGAATCCACTCCGGATGTTCCTGCCGCAATTTCGCCTCCCAAAAGCCTGGGTAATCATTGAAATTCGGAGTGTCGGCCGTCACTCCGTAGTCACCAAACTGGGTGACGCCCCACAGTTCGAGACCCTGTTCGTGCGCGATCCGAACCGCCCGCTTCTCCACCCCGGCATCAATCAAATCCTTGAAATAATCGAATGCCCCCGCATACATGAAATTGTCCTCGCGCTTCCCAAGCTGGTCCACACACACGGCCGCCTGCAAACCCCGCCAGTAAATCCGCTTCGTGTTAAAAACCTCTTTGAAAAAATCAAAGGTATCCCGAACCGCATCATCCGAATCCACCGCCATCGACCGCCCCAAAAACCAATTGTCACCCACGCTGATGTATTGGTCGACGACCGGGTCCTTCACCGGCGTATCCGCTGCCACGGCGGAACCCCATGGAAAAAGAAGAATCAAAAAAACAACAAATTTGACAGGGCTTACGACGGAAAGAAGGGGAACCGGATGACGCAACTTCATCCCAAGACGCGTATTCGCGTCAACGAACAGGGTCAACAAAAATAGTACTGGTATTCTTTAAAACTGGAATGAAAACTCCTTGCCGAAGAGTCTTTCCCCTGATTGGGTGGACTTCGTGAGTCTGCGGATTTTTTTACATCTTTTCATTCTTGTCGCTGTCGCCGGGGTGGCCCCGGGCCGGAGTCTTTATGTGGACCCGCGCAATGGCTCGGATGCGTCCGATGGTCTTGTGGCGGAGCCTGCGGGAGCGTCGGGGCCGGTGGCCACAATCAAGCGCGCGGTTGCGCTGGCGCAGCCGGGTGATGTGATCCTCCTTATCCCCGGGGCCTCGCCCTACTACGAGCAAGTCTTTTTTGCGGATAAAAGTGGCGGGGAGGGCGAGCCGATTGTTCTGGATGGGCAGGGAGCAACCATCGATGGGACGGTGCCCATTCAGCCGGAGGAATGGGAGAGGGTCTCAGCCGGGCTCTACAAAAGCACCGTGATCCCGGAAGTTTATTGTTACAAAGCCAACCCGGCCTACGTCGGGCGCTTCTTCTTCGTTTGGGAAGGAAAGATCAATCGCATGGGACGCTCCCTCAAAGGCCCGAAGACTCCCTACAAGAAGCCGGACGAGCTTTCTCCCGGGGAGTGGACCTATGTTGAGGAAGAAAAGGCGTTTTATGTGCGGGTAGCCGATGGCATCCCGCTCGAAGAGGCTCCGATCCGGGTCCCGAAGATCGTGTCCGGAGTGCAGATCACCGGGAACTGCCATCACCTCACCATTCGCAATGTGAAAGTGACCCATGTGATCAACGACGGCTTTGCCCTGACCACGGGGGGAAACAAGGAGAGCACGGTGCGGAACATTCGATTTGAGAATATCGTGGCCGAGGAATGCGGCGATGATGGGTTGAGTGCGCATGGGGATTGCGAGGTGTTTGTGGATGGCTTTTTTTCGCGGGCGAATTCGACCGGGTATTGCAGCCAGGGCGTTTCAATGAATCGCCGTGTGCGCATGGAGGAGATTCACGGGGTTGAGATATTTCCCATTGGCGGACGCCATGAGTTCATAGACACGGTGGTGATCGGGCATGCCGCGCAGCCCGTCACGGTGGAAGTTGCCGCGCCTTTCACGACATCGGAGTTGATCATGGAAAATTGCCTGATCCTTGCCGCTCCGGGACGCGACCCCGCGGACGCGCGCATGCGAATCCAGAAAGGCGGGCGAATGAAGGCGGATCGGTTAACGACCCAAGGCATTAGCATCCAGGTGGCGGGAGCGGTGGAGCTTGCCAATTCTGTCATCGCCGGAGGCCCCGAGGTGACCCTTAACATTTTGCCGGGGGCCGATTGGCGCGGGAGCAATTTGATCTATGACATCGGACTGTTCCAGATAGGCGACCAACGCATCGCGCCCCGGGATTTTGCGGCTTTTCAATCCACAGTTGGGGAATCCGACTCACTATCGCAATCCGTTGAGCCCTTTGATGCCGTCCGGGCTCCCGAAGGGCTTCCGAAGGGGATCGGGGCGGACTATTCCCGGCTGCCGTCTGCCTCTCCATGAAGAATCCCAAGACCGACTCCACCATTCACCTCATTTGCAATGCCCATCTCGATCCGGTCTGGAAATGGGAATGGGAGGAGGGACTCACCGAGGCGCTCGGCACGTTTGAAACAGCCGCTGATCTCCTCGAAGAGAACCCCGGATTCACCTTCAACCATAATGAGTCGGTTCTTTACGAATGGGTGCTTGAGTATCGACCGGACCTCTTCCAGCGCATCCAAAAGCTCGTTGCCAGCGGGAGGTGGCATATCGCCGGCGGTTGGTATCTCCAGCCCGATTGCAACATGCCGGAGGGGGAAAGCTTCATCCGCCAAATACTGGTCGGACGCCGTTTTTTCCGGGAACACTTTGGGGTGGAAACCGGGCTGGCCTATAATTTTGATGCTTTCGGCCACCACGGCAACCTTCCGCAGATTTTGCGGAAAGCCGGTTATCGCGGTTATGTCCACTTCCGTCCCGATGCCAAGTCGCTTGATTTGCCGGGCGACCTCTACCAGTGGGAGGGCATCGATGGTTCGCGCGTACTCACTTATCGTCCGCCCTTTGTCTGGTATGGGACGGACAACCACGAAGAGTTGCGAGCACGGATTGAGGATTCGGTCCAAGGCAAGGCGGGGACCAGCGGAGTGGTTGGGATATTTTGGGGGATGGGCGACCACGGAGGGGGCGCGACGCGGCAGGATCTGCGAGTCATTCACACGATGCAGAAGCGCCACGGTTCAGTTCGTCACAGCACGACCGATGCTCTGCTGGCCGATATGGAGTCGGTTCCCGACGCCCCGGTCTGGAAGGGGGATCTTCAGCGCGTCTTCACCGGGTGTTACACCTCGGTTGCGGCAACCAAGTTGTCCAACCGCCGGTCGGAGTCGCTGGTGCACCAAGCCGAGCGCTACGCGACTCTGGCGTGGTGGTTTCTAAAGCGTCCTTACCCTGCCGACAAGCTCGAGCGGGTTTGGAAAGATGTTCTCTTCAACCACTTCCACGACATCCTTCCGGGGTCATCCACACGAAAGGCCATGAGCGGCTCCTACGAGATAGCAGGTCGCGCCATGAAAGAGGCTCGGGAGATCGCTCTCGACGCTCAGTTGGCATTGATGGCGAAAACCACGCGGCGTAAACCACTCACGGTCGTGGTTTTTAATCCTCACCCCTATGCGGCCCGATTGCCGGTGGACCTTGAGTACATGGTCGGCCACCGCCCGATCCTGACGCGTTACGTGACGGCAAGAGTGACCGATGAGCGGGGACGCAAAGTTCCCTCTCAGGATGCGGTGGCGGCAGCCCAGGCGACCCGGTATGACTGGCGCAAGCGGGTCGTTTTCGAGGCCGCGCTCCCCGCTCTTGGCTACGGCGAGTTCCAGATTCACCTCGATACCCGAGCGCCGGGTCCCGTTCCTCCCGCAGTGCTGAAGAACCAGCCGCCTTTCGAATGGGAAAATGCCCATGTCCGATTCGCTCTCGATCCAAAAACCGGACTCGTCCGGGAACTCTCCCGAAAACCGGGCAATGCGCCACTGCTGAAACGCTCCGGAGGCATGCTCGGCGTCTTCCGTGACAGCGGCGATGCGTGGGGCACAGACATCTTGCGCTACGATCAAAAGGCAGGCCAGTTCCGGCTCGCCTCTCCGCGAGAGGCCGCAGAACTCACCGGCCAGCTTCACTTGGAAGCAGTCGATCCCATTCGCGTCATCGAAGACGGCGAAGTGAGGACGGTCGTCGAGTGTCTGTTTGTCTATAAAAAATCGACGGCCGCCATCCGCTACATC
>JBGSSC010000062.1:0-4018 GCA_041737265.1 Terrimicrobiaceae bacterium
AGCGACAAGTTCTCGTTGTATCCGGCAATCAATCGTCTCGTGAAAAAGCATGACTGCGGCCTTCACGTGAAAACCGCGGGAACGACCTGGCTTGAGGAAGTCATCGGTCTCGCCGAGGCCGGAGGCGAAGGCCTCGCGATCGCCAAAGAAATCTACGCGGGAGCCCTCCCCCACTTTGACGAATTGGTCGGCCCCTACGCGGCCGTCGTGGACATCTCCCCCGCCCGCCTGCCTGAGGCTTCCGCCGTGGCAGGCTGGACCGGGCCGGAATTCGCGGCTGCCCTGCGTCATGATCAGACATGCGCGGCTTACAACGCCGATTTCCGCCAGTTCATCCACGTTTCCTTCAAGGTCGCCGCAAAACTCGGGACACGATACACCGACGCGCTCAAAGCAAATTCCGCAATCATTGCCCGCAACGTGACGGGAAATCTTCTGGACCGCCATATCCACCCGGTCTTCGGCTGATCTCCCCATGGCCTCCGCCGCTCCCCCGGAGAAACCAGCCCTGCTGCCCGCCAGGCTGCTGGTGCCGTTTGCTCTGGTCACATCGCTTTTTGCGCTCTGGGGATTTGCCAACGACATCACCAACCCCATGGTGGCTGCCTTCAAGAGTATCCTGCTGATCAGCAATTTTCAGAGTTCACTCGTCCAATTTGCGTTCTATGGAGGCTATTGCGTGATGGCGATACCCGCCGCGCTCTTCATCAAGCGGTTCAGCTACAAAGCCGGGATTTTAACCGGGCTCGCACTCTATGCGGCAGGGTGTTTCCTCTTTGTTCCGGCGGGCAGTTTGGGTGTCTTCTGGGCGTTTCTCGCAGCCTATTTTATCATGACCTGCGGGCTCTCGTTTCTGGAGACCACCGCGAACCCGTATATCCTCTCGATGGGAGACGGGCGCACCGCAACCCGGCGGCTCAACTTTGCGCAGGCATTCAACCCGATGGGCTCGTTGCTCGGGATGTTTGTGGCCAAGGATTTCATCCTCGCCAGGCTCAATCCGGCTCCGGAGGCCGAACGCCAGGAGTTGCTGCGGTCCGACCCTGGGGCCTTTGCGTTGATGCGGGATGCCGACCTTGCGATGATCATCGGACCCTATGCGCTGCTCGGGGTTGCAGTCGGAGCCGTTCTCGTGCTCTTTGCACTTTTCCATCTGCCCCGCATGGCGGATGAATCGGACAATTCGGTGCATGCGAAGGCGACGTTCGCCCGGTTGCTGCAGAACCGCCTTTACACCGGTGGAGTCGTTGCCCAGGCGTTTTATGTCGGAGCCCAGATCATGTGCTGGACCTTCATCATTCAATACGGAGTCAATGAAATCGGGCTGAGCAAGGGAGAGGCTCAGGGGTACAACATCCTCGCCATGGTTATTTTTGTCTCCAGCCGCTTTGTCTGTACGTTTCTCCTCCGCTTCGTGCGCCCGGGTCCGCTGCTTGCCGCCCTTGCCGTGGCGGGAGCGGCCCTCATGCTCGGGGTCATCTTCCTTCCCGGCAGACCTGGCCTCTACGCGCTGGTCGGCGTTTCAGCCTGCATGTCTTTGATGTTTCCAACGATCTACGGCATCGCTCTCGATGGACTTGGAGACGATGCCAAACTGGGGTCCGCCGGGCTCATCATGGCAATCGGCGGTGGCTGTCTGCTGCCGCCTCTCCAAGGGGCAATCATGGACACCCAGGGAATCCCCTGGCTCTCAGCGACGAGATTGTCCTTCACCCTGCCCCTGATCTGCTTCGTCGTTATCGCTATCTACGGAGTGTACACAGCCCTAATCCGGCGGGAGCCGGTGCCAAGGGAGGGCTTGTTGGCAATGGGACCCGTTGAGAAAGGTGTTCCAGCGCCGCCGGATTAGAAAAATTTTGCTTTGCAAAATGGGATGAAGGCAAAACTTGACTCAAATGCATCCTTTTTGAAATTCAAGGAATCTATTCGGGAAGAGGCGGTGGCTGCACCGAATGCTTGCCGGGGAGGAGGCGGCGGAACAGCTTCCGCGTCTCGGTGATGGGTGCGTCCTCGATGAAGTAGGCAATTGCCGCACGACCGATCGCGTAAGTGCCTGCACCCGCGACCATCCCGCTCACAGCATTGCCCCAGAAAGGGACCACTTTCACCAATGCCCTGGCTCCTTCACGGAACAAAAGCCCCGCCCCCACATTGAACCCGAGGGCTCCAACAAATTCCGCAATCAACCGGGGCCCCGCCTTGCGGCCTGTCGTTTGGATGATGAGCGCCACCATCAAGGTCTGAAGCGTTGTCAAAATCGGGAGATCCGCAAGGGGGATCGGCTGGACCCCGATCACTCCGCAAACCGCGGTGAAGGATTTCAGCAGAGACCTGGCAATCTGCGATTGGGCACGTTTGGCACCCGAGAGCCGGGCAAATTCCAGTTTGGCGTCATTGGGCAACAGGCCGCAGAGACCCTCCGCAAATTCCTCAGGCTCCGAGGCATTGAAAACCGCGGTTCTGCGTGAGGCAAGTTCCCGCTCCGAGGCAATGGCGGCGCTCACACGCGCCCGATCACGATCCCCGCCAAAAGCAACTGCCGCCACCGGCACCCCGCGATCACACAGGGCGGCCCGTGCTGCGACTGCCTGTGCGGACGCGACACCTGAACCGGACTCTTGCAGGATAACAATCACATCGGGCGCGAACCTGGCGACGCCCGCACGCACGATCTCTTCCGGAACGTCCGATCGCGCATCAAGAATCTCAACTCCTCCAAGGCCGCTCATCTCGTAGTATCTCCAACCGTTGTCCCCTGCCCCGGCACGCAGCGGCTTCCCTCCGGTCACCTCCAACAAAAATTCATGGGCACTTCGGCCCACATCGCCGGTGAGCATCACCCTTGCCGCACGAACCTCGAGAAACATCTCCCGGATCGGCACGAGCTCATTGAGAATGGGCTTCTGCAATCCACCGGGCAACCGTTCCACAAGCCCAGTCAGCCGGTCATAAAGTTTAAGCATCGCTTCCCTGTCCATACCAATTAACATCCCACCCGCAAACCCGCCGCGCAAGTCTGCCTGACCGGAGAGTTCTGCCGGTCTCAGCTCCATCAGGAAATCTGATGCAGTGGTTCGGTGGAGGAATTTTTTCTTGTCCTGCACATGCACAGTCTTTATGAACATGCGTATGAAAACGCGCGTGACCCTGACCGTTGATCCCAAGGTATCCCACCGGGCAAAGGATGTGGCACGCCGCCAGGGGATCAGCCTGTCCGCGCTGGTGGAAAAACTGCTGTCCGAGGCTGCCGGCCCGCCTCAAAAAGGACGCAGCCGTTCTTTCTCGCAACGCTGGAAGGGGCGGATGCAAGTTGCCGTCCCGCCGGACGAACGTGCCGCACGCCTGAAGGCCAAATACAAACTGACAAAGTCCCATGCGCCTGTTCATTGACACGGATATCCTTCTGGATGTGTTACTGGAACGGAAGGGCCACTTTGAAGAAAGCGCAGCCGTGCTTGACTGGGCGGAAACGCATCCCGGACAATGTGCTGTCTCCTGGCATGGGTTGGCCAACATCCATTACCTGAGCAAAGACGGGGCCTGGGAGTTCATTGAGGACCTCACCGACTTCTGTGTCATTCCGGGAACGGGCACATCAGAAATGAAACGGGCTCTGGGACTCGGTTTTGCGGACTTGGAGGACGCGATGCAGGTCTCGTCTGCATTACTTTTCGGGGCACAGCTCATCGTCACCCGCAATCTTCCGGATTACAAACAATCGCCCATCAAGGCCGTGACGCCCGGAGATCCTGCGCTTTTTCTGTAAAGAAAGCCGCTATCCCTGGGAATGCTCTCACGGAGAAACGCACCGCACCATGCGGTCCTTACTTCCCGGACCTGCCGAACCCGGAACCTTCCAAAATGGGGGAAAAACTTGCGATGTTCGCCCATAACGGGCTAGGTTTTGAACCATTGGCTTAATTATCAGGGTCCGGCATCGGAAGTTATGCTATTTCCACGACATTGAGCCGTTCGCCAGCGGAAAAATTTAGGAGGGGTGGTAGAGTGGTCGATTGCG
>JBGSSC010000264.1:0-1530 GCA_041737265.1 Terrimicrobiaceae bacterium
TCGGACACCAGCGGTGCCGCGGCCTCGTTTCTGAGTCCCCGGATTTTTCCCGGAGTCGATGTCCTTCCCGATCCCTCGAGCCTGCTCAGCCCGGATACCTTTGCCGCGCTTTCGGGTTTGACCATTTACGGATCGATCGCGGACTCGGTGGATGTTTTTGCGAGGTTTCTTGAAACGACCAACCGGTTCAGGACCCTTGCCCGGCCGGTGGTTTACACCACGAACAACAAGAAGGCGACGATCCTCTCCGGCCAGCGGGTGCCCGTGCCGACCTCAACTCTCACATCAACAACTCCCGGCCTGCCAGACAGCTCGTCCGTCACCGCCAACATCCAATACCAGGACGTCGTGCTCAAATTGGAGGTCATTCCTCTCATCAACTCGGACAACGAGGTGAATCTGATTATCGCCCAGACGAACGACAACATCATCGGTACCGACGTTATTGCAGGCAATGAGGTTCCCCGCATCGCAACCCAGGAAATCACGACCAGTGTTCGCGTTCCCAGCGGTTCAACCATTGTGCTCGGGGGGCTCATTACTGACGACGTGGACGAAAACACCGACGGGGTTCCCTACCTGAACCGGATCCCGATCGTGGGTCCGTTTCTCGGCGGAAGCAAAAGCAAGTCCACGGAAAAGCGTGAGTTACTTGTCATGATCCAGCCCGTTGTAGTGGATTCCAATTTTACGGAGGCGAAGGCGAGTGCTGCCGAATGGATGCGCACGAAGCTCGGAACCGAGGCCAACGAAATGGCGGCGAAGCCTGCGGAATTTTACCGGGCCGCCGCCCCGACGCCGACTCCGACGCCGCGCAAGAAGTCGTGGCTGCCTTGGAGCCGCCCAAAGAACACGGAGTGACCTCCCTTGCCGAGTTGATCGAGGCTGCGGCAGTCGAGGCGGGCTGCGGGGAAGGGGCCGTCCTGCGCGATACGATCCGCAAGGCGACAACCACCCAGCTTTCGGCCGTCGATGCTGTCCTTGACGCGGGACTCGCACCCGAAGCCCTCTTTCTCAAGGCCATTGCCCATCGTGTCGGAATGCCATGGCGTGAGGAAGAAGAGGCTCTCCCCTTGGAGCGTGCTCGCGAACAATTTCCCGCCCGGCTGGCGCTGGGGCTCAAGGTTCTACCGGAGCAGGCGGAGGAGGACGGCATGCTTCACCTGCTTGCGTATGATCCGTTCGACGCATTTGGCATGCAGGCCATCGCGCAATATGCGGCGAAACCCGTCCGATTGTCCCTGACGACCCGCCGCCGTGTCCTTGATGGTCTGAAAGCCACCTATGGAGTGGGTGCCGAGACGTTTGAAGAGCTTCTTGAGGGCCGCGAAGATGTCGGCCCCGAGCAGACCGAGGAGGTCAACGTGCTGGATGATTCGGACGACGCGGAAGCTTCCGTGATGAAGTTTGTGAATCAAATTCTTCGCGAGGCGCTCGATCAGAAAGCGACGGACGTCCACTTCGAGCCTCTTGGCCAGGACCTGAGAATCCGCTACCGGATCGACGGCGTCCTGCATGAAACCCCCGTAC
>JBGSSC010000194.1:0-1581 GCA_041737265.1 Terrimicrobiaceae bacterium
GGCCTCTTTCAATTCACGCCGCTCTCCGTCCATTGTGACGAGGACTTCCGCATTTTTAGCAAGGAGGGTGGACATAACGGATTAACTGGCAGGGGCGGGGTCCTGTTTGCACGCACGCTTGCGATGCGGGAACTTCGCTTGATTTTGCATCCAAATATCCGCCGAAAGATGGGATTACAAGACATGATCGTCCCCCGATAACGGGATCAGGACTTTCGACCTTGCCGCCCTGTCGTAACACCTGTAAATCCTTCGCGATGAAGAACCGATTTTCTCCCGCCCCCCTCTTTGCTGCGCTCATTTCCTGCTGCCAGGTTTTCGCTCAAGAACCCGCAGCAATTCAAGAAGCTCCGCCTCCACCCGCCGAGCCTCCCGCCTCGCTGGTGAAATACGTGGCCGACCCGACTCCGGACACCAAGGCTCAGATCGCCGCGCGCAATGTGTACGCCCTGAATACTGAAATGATGGGCGTCTATAAAAACGCATTGGCGATCTTCAAGCAAAACTTCCTGCAAAAGAGCAACCTGATCATGGGTCTCTTCACCGGGAAGGGGGGACGTTTCATTCTTTATCGGGCGGGACAGCCTCCCATCGAGGCCCCCACGCCCCCGCTCTATGAACTCGCCAAGTCCATCGGGCACGCACCGATGGCCGTTTATGAAATTCTTGCCCCTTACAGCCTCGATCCCGAAGCCAACACGGCATGGAAAGCACCGCTGAAATCGTTTTGCACCCGCATCTCAAACGCTTTGGAAACATTGGACGACTTGGACGTGAAACCGGAGGACCGGAAGTTATTCAAAACCACCCTCGAAAAACTGCTCGGCTTCTCCGAAAAAGCCCTCAAAGACGGGACCTACACCTACGCGGGCCTGCAAGATTTCTGCCGAGATATGGAAACCGAGGAAGGCGGCCTGACCATCATGTGTTCCCGGGTTCAGGTGGAACATTGGTGCAAGGTGCTTGATGAATGGAAAGCCCTCTTGGGCGATGACTGGGAAAACACCTACGGCCTGACCAATTCCATTTACGTGACACGGCAAAATAACATTCTTTTCAGCGTCATGGCCCAATATTTTGGTGAGGAAGCGATCAACGACCGGTTGATGATGATCGAAACCACCAGCTTCCAAACAACCCCGGAGGAAGTCATGGAAGTCTTCTGCCACACCATCGCAGACCGCACGCTTTCCACCGTTTTTTTCAATACCGACCGCATCATGGATACCGAACTCCTGGGTTGGGATGGCCGCAAATTCATCGCAGAAGAGATGAAAAAACGCGGGAAGGTAGCCGTCCTTCCTCCGCTTGTCCCGCTGAACAGCAACGAATGGCCCTGGCGCACGGACCCAACCAAGGGCTCCGGCCCCAAGTCCTTTGATGATCTCCGGGCGGAAGGGATCATCACCAAGTTTTTCCACATTCCCGGTGCGACCAATTACGTTCCTGGCGAGGGAGGCAAGCCGGACACATCCAAACCCGCCGAATCAAAGCCGACAGGGGTCAAATAGCTGTCCAGGCGGAATTGCAAGGTTCGCAGATGACAATGCCTGCTGGGGTTGGGCGGCAGGATGCCACAAG
>JBGSSC010000271.1:0-2290 GCA_041737265.1 Terrimicrobiaceae bacterium
CTCGTCCGTCTTGACCATTCTTTAAGTTGACAATTTTTGCCAATTAGGCAAGGTAAAGTAGTGCCAACCCAAAACGTCAACCTCCCGCCACACTTCAAAAAGTTCGTTGAGAACAATGTGCGGGATGGCCGATTCGGCAACGCCAGCGAAGTGATTCGTGCGGGGCTCCGGTTGCTCGAACACGAGCAGACTATACACCAACTCAAAATCCAACGCCTTCGCGAATCCGCGCAGACAGGCATAGACGATGTTGCCGCAGGCCGGTTCACCGATCTTCCCGCGTTGGACATCCCCCGCCATCTGGAGCAAATCGCCCGCTCCGCACTCCGCAAGACTCCCCCGGAGAGATGATAACCATCCGCCACACGGCGGCTGCAGATTCCGACCTGCAATCCATCTTCGAGTGGACGCTCAATTCTTTTGGCAGGCTGGCGCTGGAGCGCTACAGCAAGCTCATCGGACAGGCTCTGATTGACTTGGCAAAAGACCCAACCCGCCAGGGAGTCCGACGTGCCACCGAGGCCCTCTTCATCTACCACCTCCGCCATAGCCGGACACGGGGCCGCACTGCTCACGTCCATCGCCCCAGACATTTCATCCTGTTCCGAAAGACTTCGACCCACTTGGATATCTTGCGCTACCTACACGATGCGATGGACCTCGAATATCACTTCCCGGAGGACCAGTAAGGACATTTTCACCGCGCCTGGGAACAGCCAATGGGCCAGCAAGAAGCCACGCAACAATGGTGGGCAAACCGGAGGTTTGCCTTTAGATGACCCTGTCGAACGCATGCCAAAGCCCGTTTCGAATCCGGCAGTTGATAAAGATCCGACAATGGGGTAAAATAGTCTTAAGCGGCTTTTAAAATGAACCCCCAAGCCAACTCACACCCGAACCTTGCCGTGCGTCAGGGCGAGTTGACTCTGTGGGTGCAGGCTGCCAAATCGGGCAAACGAGGGCTGGTCTGGCTCACTGCAGGCGCTCTGTTCGGGCTCGGATTAGGGCCCTCCCTGTTTGCTCAGAATGCGGATCAGGTTTCCGTGTCCGCTGTCCGTCCCTATTTTTACGAAAACTGGTCCTCGCCAGCGCTGGTTGCCTTCCGGCGCGGCTCGGCGACTGGCCCGCTTAACGTTAATTTCGCGCTGACAGGTTCGGCTGGTGTCGGCTCCGATTACCAGGCATCACAGGAATCCGTCGTTTCATTTCCGGACGGAGTCGCGGAGGTTGTTGTCAGCTTTCTGGCAGTGACTGATGCCCAGACGGCGGAGCCCACTGAGTCGGTTCTGGTGTCGGTGGTGGCAGGGACCGGCTACGTTCCCATGCCGATGCGCGCGCAGGCGGCCTTGTCGTTGTTCGATGCCGACGCGGAGAACCGCCCGTCTCATCCGGACGCCATAAGGTTTCTGGAACAGGCCACGTTTGGAACTCGCGGCGACTCGCCATCAGACCGGGACTGGATTCCGGAAGATGTCGAGGAAGTCCGGGCTCTCGGTTATCCGGCGTGGTTGGACGCCCAGTTCCGCATCCCTCAGAAGAAAACCGAAAACCTCGTGAGGGCGCTTCGCGGAGCCCGCAGGGACATCTGGGGAGAGGCCTTTGTGGAGGCGTGGTGGGAAGCGGCAATGACCGGCAAAGACCGCCTGCGCCAGCGTGTTGCCTTCGCTCTCAGCGAAATTCTGGTCATCTCCGCGCGCGCCGAGACCATCAACAACACGCCGGAAGGCATGGCAAATTATTATGATCTTCTGGGCCGTCATGCCTTTGGCAACTATCGGGATCTCCTTCTGGATGTGGCCCGCCATCCCTGCATGGGCGTCTATCTGAGCCACCTGAAAAACCGCAAGGCCGACCCCGAGTTGAATACTTATCCGGACGAGAACTTTGCCCGTGAGATCATGCAGCTTTTCACCATCGGACTCTGGGAGCTGAACCCCGATGGAACCAAACAGCTTGGCGGGGATGGGATGCCAGTTCCCGCCTATGACAATACCAACATCCAAAACTTTGCCCGCGTATTCACCGGAATGAGTTTCGGCGGCCGGAAAGCGACCGAATTCTGGTGGCCGCCGGAAAATTTCACTTCGCCGATGCGCATGTGGGACGAGTTCCATGACACCAGCGCCAAGGAACTTCTCAATGGCGAAATCCTGCCGGCCCGCTCCCCATCGATCGATCCCGATACCGGTGCCGCAGGCACGGCGGATCTCGAAGCGGCCATCGATAACCTCTTCCGGCACCCCAATGTGGGCCCGTTCCTTGGCCGCCAGCTCATCCAGCGTCTGGTCAC
>JBGSSC010000284.1:0-4964 GCA_041737265.1 Terrimicrobiaceae bacterium
GATCCCCACTACGAAGTGATCTCATTTACAACCCCCGCCTCCGACCCGGCCCCTCGTGAGCTCTATGTCGCACCGGAAGGCAGCGATCAGAACTCCGGGCTTTCCAGAGCCCAGGCATGGGGAACCGTTGCCCATGCCGCTTCCCAGGCCGCTCCGGGGGATACGGTGTGGATTGCGGGCGGAACCTACACGGAAAAAGTCCGCGTGCGGACCACCGGCGACACCAAGAAGCCGATCTCCTTCCGCAGCATTCCGGGGGAGAAGGTTGTTTTCGACGGGAACGAGCGCCGACTGGACAATGCCTGGACGATCAACGGCAAAGCCAACATCGTGGTCGACGGCTTTTACTTCCTCAACCACCGCGGCGAGCCGGGCGGCAACGTGTCAACGCGGCTGTTCGACGTGGTGCAAAGCCGGGATATTCTCATCCGGCGCTGTATGATGAACGGTCTTGGAGGCGGGGCCTACCCCGGGTCTTTCCTTACCACCTGGACAACCCCGAACCTCACCGTCTCCAACTGCGTCTCGATCCTCGCTCCCGATGGGGTCGAGGCAAATCAGTGCCCCAACTTCAAAATCGAGAACAGCGTCTTTCTTCTGACGATGATTTCGAACGTCAAGCTGGGCAGTGAGTCCACGCTCTCCAGCAATATTTTTTGCGACAGCGGGGAATTCAAAGCACTGCTCAAAGTGCAACTCCAGCTCTATGGCGGGGTGGGATTGGTGAAGGATTTGAACAACTGCTATTATTTCAGACTCCCGGACGAAGAGCGCGTTGCCTTTATTCTCAAGTATCCGGACAAGATGAGCCTTGCGGATCTCAAGAAAGTCCAGCCGGAGACCGACTCCTACATCGCGGATCCGCAGTTCGCCATCCTTGACCGGGTGCCGGAAAAGGACCGGAAACCGTTCTCCGTGGATGCTCTCTACCAACACGGGCACAACATGGAGTTTTCCGATCTCTTTGCCACCAATCCTGAAGTCGTTGCCCGCGGGAGCGGCTTGCAGCCGGACGCATTTAGGGACTTTCACTTCAACGGCAGGACGGATACCCGGCCGTGAAGAAGCAACCCCTGCTGCTCCGCAATGGCTTCTCGCGGATGACGCTCGACGATCAGATCGCCCGCGCCCGCGCGGTAGACCGGGATCGAACCAAACGTCTTGCGGCGATCAAAACCCGCAGGCAGGCGGAGGCTTACAGGGATGAGGCCGCTGCGGAGATCGCCAAATGCTTCGGGGTGTTTCCGCACAAGACCCCTCTCAACGCCCGCGTCACCGGTGACATCGAACATCCTGCCTTTGTCATTGAGAAAGTCGTTTTTGAAGGTCGCCCGGGGTTCCTTGTTACGGCCAACCTTTACGTCCCCAAAAATCTGAGGGGACCTGCGCCGGCCGTGTTGGGAAATTGCGGACATGACCGAACGGGCAAAGCAGGAGCGGAGAATCAGGCCTACTCGCAGGAACTCGCCCAGTGCGGGTATGTGGTCCTGACCTTTGACCCAATCGCACAGGGGGAACGCGACCAGCATTTGTCGTTGCCTGCAGGACACCGTCTGAGGACCGACTGCGCCTTCGCGCATGTCATTCTGGGTCAGCAATTGCAGCTCACAGGGGAGTTTTTCGGGACATGGATGGTATGGGACGGCATGCGGGCACTGGATTATCTCCTATCGCGCCCTGAGGTTGATCCCCGGCGGGTGGCGGTGACCGGAAACTCGGGGGGAGGGTGTCTTTCCACTCTCCTGTGGGCTCTTGAGCCGCGCCTGAAAATGGCGGCTCCATCCTGCTGGGTGAACTCGTTTCTCGCTGTTATCGAAAACGAAGTGGGGGGAGATGCCGAGCAGTCGCCGCCAGGCGCCCTGGGCCGGGGAATCGAACAAAGCGATTTCTTCCTCTGCCGGGCTCCGGAGCCGGCAATCCTCATCGCCCAGAAACACGACTTCTTCGATCGACGGAGGGTCGCCGGAGCCTCGCGGGAAGTGCGCCGGATCTATGAGCTTTTCGGCGCCCGGAATTATTTCACGCACTTTGTCGGTGAAAACACGCATGGATATTTTCCGGACGGTCGCTCCGCGATGCGGGCCTTTTTTGCGCGCCACTTTCGTGTCCGCAACCGGACCCGGCTGTCGGTCCGTCCCCACACGCCCAAAGAACTCTTTGTCCTTCCCCACGGTGAGGTGCTCCGAAACGGCAGCCATTCCGTTCGTGAGATTCATTCCAGGTTGTCCTCCGGTATTCCGAAGCGGAAAAATAGCCGCCCGGCAAGCTCTCTGAGGGCAGGGATTATCGATGTTTTGGGACTTCATGACTACCGGGTGACACCGGTCTGGCATCGCAATCTTCGAAGCGACTGGCTGGAAGGAAAAATGTACGGGCGCCATGCGGTTTCCACCGAGCGGGGAATCGAGACCATATTGCGCAAGGTCCATGTCCCTTCCTCCGGCGGGCTTGTTCAGGCACTGAGCGTGGAACGCAAAGTAAGCCTCTACGTTCCCCACTGGTCAAGTGAGGCGGAAGTGCGGGAGTTTCCCGTTGCGAGGAAACTCTCGATGAAACCGCCCCTGTACACAGTCGATGTTCGCGGGATCGGGGAATCGATGTGCCGCGACAAAGCCGATCCTGAAGTGCATTATTGGATGGACTACTTGTCCCAGAGCTTTGACGCGCTACTGGGTGTTTGCCACCTTGGCCGAAGGGTCTTCGACTTGATGAAGACCTGCGACCTTCTGACCCAGGAAGGGGCCCGCGAGATCCGCCTGATTGCCAATGGCCAGGGCTCCCTCATCGCCGCCTTTGCCACCGTGCTTCATCCGCGCATTCTATCCGCCGACCTGCACAATGCTCCCGTCTCATTCGCGGAATGGGTCCGGAGCGAAACTCTCGCCTGGCCTGCCGCAATGTGCCCCCGGGGTGTGCTGAAGGAATTTGACCTGCCTGATGTTTACCGAACCTTCCGCTCCAAGCTCCGGATACGGTCCCGCTGGAATGCAGTGACCTGCCCGATCCAATCCCAGTGAGCAGCAACTCGAAAAAGCAGGCGGACAAAACACGGCCGGCACGGAGTGCCAGCACTGCCAGTTGGGAGGCAGGGACGGCGCTCCGCCGCCGTCCGTCGACTGGGTCGTGGGTTGAAAACATACCCATAGCAGGCGATCGTTACATCATGCCACAAGGGCGTACTTTTTCACGTTTCCGATGTGCGGTCGCCCGGGATTGCGGCTCTGCGCTGATCATTGTCCTGGCCTTTCTCGTCCTGATGTCGGGCATTGTGCTGGCCTATTTTTCCAAGGCGATCGATCAGCGCAAAGTAAGCAAAACGAGCGCTGCAATCACCCGAACGAGCCTTGCGGCAGACTCTGCTGTTGAGACGGTGATCGGGGATTTGCTGGGTGAGATCGAGGCGGGCTCGGAGCCCGATACGCTCGCGGCCGCTGATCCTCTGGTCCGTGCTCACGTCATGCTGCCAGTCAGGGTGTCAACCACGGCCCCCGCAGTATCGGTGGCCCCATCCGCCGCACCTCAGCGCGTGGCTTCGGATGCCGTCAACATCGTAAAAAAAAGCCGGGCATCGATGCCATTTTACACCGCCGAGGGTTGGTACAGTTCGATCCCGGCACCCAAACCCTCCCCCTCCCCGGGACCGGTCCGCGCATCTTCGATTTCCACAAGCACGACCTCGCTGAATGGCAGGTCCATCGTTCCATCCCGCTGGCGGCTTCCATCGTTGATGTCCGATGCCGAGGCTGCTGCTTTCGCCGCCCCGGACTGGATCTATGTGGATCGGGACGGAAATAATCCCACCGACTTTTCCACCGGCGCGCTCGCGACACTCAGCTCCGCCGAGGCTTCCAACCGCAGCTTTGTCATCGGGCGCTTCGCCTATGTGATCTACGATCTTGGCGGTCTTGTTGATATCAACGTTGCCGGGAACGCACTCTCCCCGGCAGAAAATACACGCCGCGGACGCTTGAACCAAGTCTCGCTGACTGATGGCATCGGAGGAGTCCCGATTCCGGATTTTCAAGACTTTGTGGATTGGAGGTCGGCCGTGACCAAGGACAATCCCGATGCAACCCCCGGTGGTGGCGGCCTGTTTGATCCCCGGATCACCAATCTCGAAACGGTTGCAGGCAATGAGGCCTTTCTGAATCGACAGGACCTGATTCGCTATGTGAACCGCCCCGCAAGCCCGGTCCCTGCCTCCGCTCTTCGCTTTCTGACAACATTCTCGCGGGAGCTCAATGCCCCTTCCTTCCAGCCGGACCCTCTGCGCCCGAAGCTCCCCCTGTCTCCCGACCCGGAAGAGATGAACCCGGACCTCCAGTCGGTGAGATTCGCGGCGGAAACCATTCTCACACGGGGAGGGACCGATGCTGTGACCGTGCCGGCGGGCACTCCTGTCATGCCCCGGCGCTTCCCCTTATCCAAAATCGATTTGCTGGCCGAGGCCACTCCCGATGCCGCGGAGCTCGAATATTACTTTGGGCTCAGCAAACGATCCTCCGATGGCGTGTTTGAATATGTTAAGGGAATCGGCAATTCAACCGATGGATTCCGCATTGCCAGATTCAGCGAGGTGGCGGCGGCCGGACGCGAACCCAATTTCTTTGAAGTCCTGCAAGCCGTTCTCACCACCGGGTCCCTTGGCAAGTCCGGCTATGACGCCTATGTCGCGAACAGCGGGCGGGATGCCGCACAGAACCTTCAAGTGCTGCAAATCGGTGCAAACATCATCGATCAATGGGATTCCGACGATCTCCCCACAACGATTGAATATCCCGCTGCCGACATCGTTCTTGGCGCCCCTCCCACCCCACAACCCCAACCCCCTTACAAAATCTTCGGGATTGAGAACCTTCCCTATCTTAATCAAATTGCAATCACGGCATATCGCCCGGCTTACAATCCCGACAGGATCCAATTGTGGGCTGTCTTCGACGTCTGGAACCCTCATCAGAATGCAA
>JBGSSC010000301.1:0-5351 GCA_041737265.1 Terrimicrobiaceae bacterium
GGCAATATCGTTGCCGCCCGTCATCGCGCTGGTGGCATATATGCCCGTCCAATCGGCCTCATAGCTGATTTGGAAATTTTGCGAGCCAAAAAGAAAGATCTGATCCTGGGCCAGTCCCGCAAAGGTTCCTCCAACCGCGCCGGAGCCGTTGAGGACAAGGAAAATTTTGTCCCCGAACTCAATGTTGTCACTGCCCGTTGAGGTCAGGGTGAGCGTCATGCCGCTGAGCGTCACCCCGCCAGACGAATTCAACTGATCGTAATCGGTTCCTGCCACGGGATCCAACCCGCCTGTGACTTTTCCGATTTCCATTGAGAGAATCGCCCCACTGGTTCCGCTCAGACTGGTGGCATTGAGAATTCCTGCGCTATTTCCGGGTGCCAAAGTTCCACCACTGGCTACGGTCACCGCTCCCACGCTGCCGTTGCCACTCAGGATGCCGCTGACAGACACCGCTGAATTCACGCTGCCATTCACTCTCATGGCGGCTCCGCTACGAATGGTAGCACTTGATGTGTTCGCGAGCGAGCCGTCCACTATGAGCGTGCCGGCATTGACCACCGTCGCCCCGGTGTAGCCACTGGTGACGGTGAGGGTGAGCGAATTCGCTCCCAACTTGGTCAGGGCACGGGTGCCGGTCGCATTGCCTGTATAAACAAAATCTCCCGCGCTGGTGTCGATGGCCACGCCGGAGGTGGCATTCATGCTGAAGCCCGTCAGAGTGTTGGCAAACAAGGAAGTGACGTTGGCCGAATTGTAGTATCCGGCTCCGCCCACCCCGAGCCCGATGGTGCCTGCGGCGGCGGCGGTCACGGTGTTCGCCGCCTTGGCGCTGGTTGTTCCGAAGGTCAAGATGCCATTGCTGACCGTGGTCGCGCCGGTGTAGCTGTTTGTTCCGGTGAGGGTCGCGATCCCCGTGCCGTCTTTAATGAGTTGGCGAGCATTACCATCGTTTCCGATATCGCCAGTGATCGCGATATTCCCCGCACCGCCCAGGGTCATATGAGCGTTGAAGCCAGCGACACCGGCTATGGTTCCGGTGAGCGTGAGCGTTCCGGCATCAGAGTCTATGCGACGGGCATTCGACATGATGATGTTTCCTCCATAGGTATTGTTGCCGCTAACGTTCACTAAAGAGGCGACAAGCGCGGGGGTGCTGGCGTTAAACGAGAGCGGTTCCGCCCCGATCGTAATCCCACCGGCCAATTGAAGTTGAGCGCCCGAACTGACAAAAGTTCCACCAGCGGTCGAACCAAGTCCGTTGTCATGGGTCACGCGCAGGATTCCAGCACCGATCGACGTATTCCCGATATAGGTGTTATTGCCACCGAGAATATTGGTTCCGATCCCGATATAACCGTTGCTGGCAAGTTGAACCGAGGACGATCCTCCAATGACACCCGTCGAAGTCTGCACGAGAGTACCGTTACCCGCATAACCCGCGGGACCGTTAGTAGCTGCCAACAGGATCGTATTGTTGCCATTAAGCGTACCGGAAAGGGTGAGCGTTCCTGCGCCGATATTCAATGCGCCTGAGTAGGAGTTGACACCGGCCAAGGTGGTATTTCCAGTCCCCACCTGTTCCAGAGTCATGGTGCTTGTGCCCCCGTTGGAAATCGCCCCGTTGACAAGGACATTCCCCGCCCCATCGAATTTAACCTGCTTGCCCCCACTGATATTCCCGCTTATGTTCCCGGCAAGGGTAAGGGAGTTAGTCGTACTGTTGTTTCGAAGCGAAACGAAACCCGTCCCAGCACCCGTCCCCAATAGAAGATTGGCGTTGATGAGCTGATTATTTGTGGCAGTGGATGTGAGTTCGATCACGCTACTATGCGGCAAGGTAAGGGTTTGGAAACCGGCTCCGCCGCTGCCAATCGTATAAGCAGCCACCGCGGAGGTATCGAAAGTGATGGTTTGGATAGTCACGCCCGCTCCGAGATCCACCGTGGTGTTCCCGTTACCCGCATTGTTAAAGGTCGCGATTTGGTTGCCGACTGGCACAGGAGACGCACTCCAGTTTGTCGTGGTCGCCCAAGTCCCGTTCGTCGTGCCAAGCCAAGTCCCACTGGTAGCGGAAGCCGTGGGAGCAGATATGATCCAAATCGCACAAATCGCGGCTGAGAGAACGAGGAAGCGGGGGTGTTTTCGCATGGTCGTAATTATGTAGGGGATTAAAGCATATTCCGTGCCAACAATTCAATATGGAATCGAATGGTTACACAACGTTACAAATAGACCAAGAGTTGTCAAGGGAAAGATGGCCTGCCTTCTGGAGTTCCCGTGGTGAAATTGATTCCCTTCGTCTCAAGGCCTCCTGAGCGTCCGGATCGGTCTGACGAATTGACTCAAATGAAAAGACACCGGGGCTGTCTCATTGCGAGAAGGATCACGCGAAGTTGGAGCTGGAGCTCAGGGAACGGATCCTGGCGGCCAGCGCCGCCAAGATCGACCGGCTGCTGGCCCCGTGCCGCGCGGCGGCGGGAAATCCCGATCGATGCGAGACATGTCCGGGCACGCTGTTGCGCAGACACCATGAAGCATCTGCGCACCGAGGTTGTCGGCAGCCGCAAAAAAGCGCATCTACGACAAGCCGGCCAAGCCTTTCGAGCGCCTGAAGGACTGCCACCAAATCGAGCCGGCCCGATTGGCCCTTCTTCAGCGTTATCTGGACTCGCTGAATCCCTTCGCCCTCAAGCGCACCATCGAGCGAAAACTCCGCGCCTGACCATTTGAAGCTGCCGTGGAGGATCCATGGCGAGGTCGATGCGGACGGGAAACATTTTCATTTCACGTTCGACAACAACCGGCACGACGTCATCTACTTCAGAGTGGAATTGCCTTCCTCATAAAAATTGCACGCCTTGATGAAAGGAAGCCCACACTTCACCAGCGACCGCCCGGCCCACCTCGTCAAAACCGTTGAGCCACGGATATGAACGCTTCGCGGGCCTCAATCTACTACTGGAAATGTGATCGTCCGGCGGCATTTCACGGGGTTTTCCGGTCCAAGGAGACAGCCGCTCCCGGTCTCCTCACCCAACTCACAGCATTGCTCTCCGAAGCTCTGGATGGTCCGGTTACGATCACTCCAGCCGGAGGGAAAGGGAATCATCGTACATTTCTCGTGGATCATGCCGGCGAACGGAACTTTGCCCGGGTCGAAGACGGTCCGGAAGGCGATGACAATCTGAACGTGGAATCGCAGATCCTGATCGAAGTTGGCCGCACCGGCGTGCCAGTACCCCGCGTTATTTTTACAGATGCGTCGAGAACGCGGGTGCCCTATGCGGTCCAGCTGATCGAATATTTCGAGTGCTCCGATCTTAATTCAGCCTACCAAAAAGGCGAATTGGCACTGGTCCAAGTAGCGGCGAAAATCGGAAGAAACATTGCCCGCTGGCAAAATGTGCCTGTCTGCGGATTTGGGCCGTTTGATCCTGTCCGCTCCAGGGTCTCCGGGAAACTGACCGGTTACCACAATTCCTATGAGACCTATTTTCAACTCCACCTTGATCGGCATCTCGCCCTGCTCACAGCCAACGGGCTTCTCTCCGAATCTGAATCCAGGCAAATCAAACTCCTTTTGACAGAGGAAAAGGGCCCCTCCCCCATTAAGAACGCCGTTTTAGTTCACAAGGATCTGGCCCTCTGGAATATCATGGGGACGGCGAACGAGGTGAGAGCATTCATTGATTGGGACGACGCCATCGCCGGAGATCCCATGGATGACCTTTCGCTTCTGGGCTGCTTTTATTCCGGGGAAGTCATTCAGTCCGCCTTTGACGGATATGCATCGGAGCGGCCATTGCCGGACGGGCACCTTCACCATTTCTGGCGGCACCTGCTGCGCAATATGATCGTGAAGGCGGTGATTCGCTGCGGTGCCGGCTATTTTACAAACGGTGCAAGCGGTGCGTTTCTCATGGATCCTGGCCAGGACGGCCCGGCCTTCAAACGATTCACCCGGGAAAAGCTCCTTTCCGCATTGCGCGGGTTGACCGAAGCGCGGGCATTGACAGATTTATGACTAAGAAAACATTGCTGCAGTCCAAAGAAACTTCCCTCGGCACCTGGCTGTCTTCGGGATCACCTTCCGTGGCGGAGCTGGCGGCGCGCTGTGGTTTTGACTGGCTCCTGTTTGATCTGGAACACGGCTGCCTGAGCGAGGCGGATTTACTGTCAAACCTTCGGGCGATCAGCGGGCAATCAACCGCCGCGGTCGTACGAGTTCCCACGCATGAAGCGGGCCTGATCGGACGGGTGCTAGACTGGGGGGCAGACGCTATCATGGTTCCTCATGTCGAGTGCGCAGCAGAGGCGGAATCGCTGGTTCGAGCCATGCGATATGCGCCCGCGGGAGACCGGGGATTCTCACGCTCTGTCCGGACCTATGGTTACGGATTGGAGACTCCGGAAACATCGGCCCGCCCCATGCTCTTTGTCCAAATCGAAAGCATTAAGGGAATCGAAAATGTTGATACCATTGCCAGCGTGGACGGAGTTGATGTGTTGTTTGTCGGCCCCGCCGACCTTCGCCTGAGCCTCTCGAACGATCCCGCCGCGCCCTCCTATGAGGACGCCTTGGCCCGGGTGATTCAAGCAGCCAAGGCGAATGCCCGGCACGCTGGCATTCTGGTGCGTGATCCCGGGGATACCGGGCATCTCCTGAAACAAGGATTCAATAAAATCGCTGTGGATTCGGATATCGCCATTCTCCGCAGCGGGTTTCTTTCCATCGTCGGCAGGTGACACGTACAGATGGAGACCTCCGCCCTTTGCATAGCAGCCTTTTCAGAGGTGTTGTAAACCTCATGATTTCCTGCACGCGTATCTCACCCGGCGTCAGCCCACCGTTTACCCGGGAGCTATTTGCAGAGAGAAAATATCCGCATCCTTCATCGCAAAGCGAAAACGAACCGGTGGCCCTGAAAGTGGCGCGAGGCTCTGCCAGCGCTTCCAGCGCACGGACCGATCAATTTCGTTGCCGATAATCACTTCACAATTTTCGAGTTCGAAGCCTGGAAAAGGCCTTCCGTGCAAATCCTGGAGCTCCACCCTGATTGACCCCGCCGCCGAAGTGGACATATTGAGCGAAAGTCTGTCTCCGTCGATTATCAGCGGTTTCGTCACCATTTCGCCTCCGGCCCAGGGAGCATGAAGCGAACTGAATCCATCAAGGCGCAGGCTGTAGCGGCGAAGGTGCGCGGTGGGCTGACTATAATTGCATTGAAGGTAGAAGGACATTTCCGCCGGTCCCGTTTGAACCACATTCAATGCCGGAAAATTGCTGCGGGCACCCCAGTTGTTCAGGCCGATCCCGGGACGAACAAAGGCTTCCGGAAAGACCCGGT
>JBGSSC010000304.1:0-2455 GCA_041737265.1 Terrimicrobiaceae bacterium
GAGGCAAGGAAGGGGGCAGTCCGGCTCTCCTTAGAGATAGCGACAGTCTCGGGGGCTCCGGCGGCCACAATCTTTCCCCCATGTTCCCCGGCCTCCGGCCCGACATCGATCACATAGTCCGCTTCGGCGATGACCTCCATATGGTGTTCGACGACGACCACTGTGCCTCCCTCGTCCACCAGCCGGTGAAGCACTTCAATCAGACGTGCGACGTCATGGGCATGCAGCCCGATGGTCGGTTCCTCGAGGAGGTAGAGCGTGGATTTGCCGCGCCGGGTCGTGCGGATTTCTTCGGCGGAGCCGGTTGCGCGCCGGGCGATCTGGGTGACGAGTTTGATGCGCTGGGCTTCTCCTCCACTCAGTGTCGGGCTGGGCTGGCCGAGCTGCAAATACCCCAGGCCGGTCTCAACGAGGAGGTCGAGGGGCCGTCGGATTTTCTGATTTGCCGCGAAGAACGAGGCGGCTTCCTGGGCGGTCATTGCCATTACATCGCCGATGGATTTTCCATTGAATTCGACTTCGAGGGTCGCGCGGTTATAGCGGCGGCCATCGCATTCCTGGCACGGCATGTAGGCCGGAGGCAGGAAGTTCATCTCGAGCCGAATCACTCCCTGGCCCTGACACGATTCGCACCGACCTCCTTCGTTGTTAAATGAGAAGCGGCTGGCGGTGTAGCCCCTCATACGGGCAGCAGGGGTTTCCGCATAGAGGGCGCGGATCGCATCCAGGACTTTGATGTAGGTCGCAGGTGTTGACCGGGACGTTTTGCCAATCGGGGACTGATCGACCTCGAGGACTCCTCCGAGTTGATCTGCTCCGGTGAGGGTTTCATAGGCTCGATCCCGTTCGGGTTTGCGGGCACGGGAAACAGCATGGCGGACCGCTGGTTCGAGCACGCCCCGCACCAGCGAGCTTTTGCCCGAACCGGAGATGCCGGTGACGACGGTCAGCCGGTTGAGGGGGAAGCCTGCATGCACGTTTTTGAGGTTGTGCAGCCGGGCGCCCGAGATTTCGATCCAACCGGGAGCGGATTCCAGGGAGCGCCGTTCGCCGCGCGATGGGTGCGCCATGGGTTCCCTCAGGCTGAGCGAGGTGAGGGATTCTTTGGACGCAAGAATCTCCTCAAAATTCCCGCTGGCGACGATGCGTCCTCCCTGCGATCCGGCACCCGGTCCAAGGTCGAGGATGTGATCGGCGCGGCGCATGGTTTCCTCATCATGTTCCACGATGACGAGCGAATTGCCGCCTTGGGCCAGCTCGGTGAGAGCGTCAAGAAGCCGGGCATTGTCACGGGCGTGGAGGCCGATCGTGGGCTCGTCCAGAACGTAGAGGACTCCCCTCAGATTCGAGCCGAGCTGGGCAGCGAGCCGGATCCTCTGGGATTCTCCACCACTGAGCGTGTTTGCGGCGCGGTCGAGGGCAAGGTAGTCGAGCCCGACCCTGCGGAGGAATTCGAGCCGGCGGGAGATTTCCACCACGACGTCGGCCGCGACTTCCGCGTCGGTGCCGGTGAAATGGAATTTCCTGAGTTCCTCGAGCGCCTTGTCGGCCGGGCACGCGGCGAATTCCGGAACCGAGAGGCCCTGGAGAAAGACATTGCGTGCTGTTTCGTTGAGGCGGGTGCCCGAGCAAACCGGGCATGTCGTGGCATGTCCATCGTCGAGACTCTCATGGGCTTTTTCCTCGGCGAGTTCGGCTTCGAGTTGCGACTCGAATTCCTTGGAAGAATCGTTCTTCCAGATCTCCCCGAAACCCCGGCAGTGCATGCACCAGCCGTGTGGCGAATTGAATGAAAACAACCTCGGCTGGAGGGGCTCAAACGCGCGGGCGCATTTCGGGCAGTTCCTTTCGGCGCTCAGAACGCGGCTCACGCCCTTGGCATCAATGATTCTTGCCGTGCCTTTTCCGATTTCGAGGGCCCGTTTGGTGGCATCTGTTGCCTCGATGTGGGATGAGACAACCGCCACCAGCGCGTCAATCGTGTGTTCCTTGAAGCGCTCCAATGCCTGGAACGAATCCGTCGGGATTTCACGGCCGTTGACGACCAACGTCCCGATTCCCTGGCGCTCAGCCCATCGGGCCACCTTGGTGTGGAAGCCTTTTCTTCCACGGACAAGGGGGGCCAGGACTTTGACCGGACCTTCCGAGGTGAGCTTCGAGACAGTTGCCGCGATGGCTGCGGGCGTTTCTTTTACGACAGGAACCCGGCAGTCCGGACAGTGCTGGATACCCAGCTTGGAATAGAGCAGGCGGAGGAAGTGGTAGATTTCAGTTACGGTCGCGACGGTTGATTTGCCTCCTCCCCGCGTGACCCGTTGTTCGATGGCCACGCTGGGTGGCAGCCCCTCAATCGAATCCACATCGGGTTTCTCGAGTTGCTCCACGAACTGCCGGGCATAGGCCGACATGCTGTCGAGAAAACGTCTTTGGCCCTCGGCAAAAAGAATGTCAAAGG
>JBGSSC010000341.1:0-2004 GCA_041737265.1 Terrimicrobiaceae bacterium
GTGGGAATCCCGGACTCTTTGCTCATGCCGGCCCCGGTGAAGAACACGGGCGAATGCGCTTTCTGCATCAACCCGGCGGCTTGCCGGATCCAGTCACAGGAATCAGAAGTGTCGATTCCCGCAGTTTTCCTTCGTGGCATCCGGGTGCCTTATGCGCAAATTCCAAGGAAAAATCAAAGAAATTGCCCCGCTTGTGCCGTTCCAGCGCATATCCCGTTCCCTAAGATAAGGGTGGATAACCGCTTTCCAGCACGCTGACTTCCAATGAAGGCGTGTCATTGCACCGGAGAGCCAAGCCTCCAGGATGATTTTTTATATCGGTTCGGGAGTTTGCACCGTGTAATCGCGAACACCGCAGGGCAAATTCGATCTCCGTTTTTTGGGCGGAGAAATTGATTTTTCGAGAGAACTACTCGCGGAAGGCGACCCCCAACTTGTCGATGAGCCGCTGTTTGATGCGGCGTGTGGCATCGTTGACTTCCTCTGCGGTAAGAGTCCGGTCGGGGGAGGCAAAAGTCAAGGAGATTGCGAGGGATTTTGAAGTCGCGGGGAGATGTTTTCCGTCAGGATCGTGGAAGACATCGAACGGTGCGGCGTTGACGAGCAGAGGCTCGTTGGCATCGCGGATGGTGGTGGCGATGGTGGAGTAAGGGAGTTCGACCGGTGCCACGATGGCGACGTCGCGGGAAGACGCCGGGAAGGCGGGGAGCGGCGCGACGGCCCGGGTGGTTCTGCCGGCGGGCACGAGCGGCGTGAGTAAAATTTCGGCGACGATCACGTCACCGGGCGCGTCAAGAAGCCGCGCCCGCGAAGGAAGCAACTGGCCGAGGTAACCGACGGGGCTTTCCTGGTGAAGGGCCTTTGTTTTCAAGGCGCAGAAGGCATCGGCTTCGCCTGGAGCGAATCCGATGCCGAGGCAATCCTCGAGGAGACCCTTCACATCGAAGAAATCGATTTCGCGGTCTGACTTCTGGCGCCAGCCGGGCAGAGTTTCCGGACCGGAAGCCACAAGACCGAGAGTCAGTTCTTCCTCAGAGGCGCCGGCATGGAAAACTTTGCCGATCTCGAAGAGGCGGACAATTTTTTCTCCGTTGTTGAGGTTGCGGTGCAGTGCGTCGAGGAGGGAGGGAACAAGGCTTGGCCGGAGGAATGCCTGTTCCTCGCCGAGCGGATTGCGCAGGCTGAGTGCATCGGATGCACCGGCGGCCTTGGCGGCAGAAACAAGCGTTCCGGTTCTGGCCTCGGAGTATCCATAGCCGGCAAGGGTCCGGCGCAACTCCGCAGCGAAATCGTAGGTACGGTCGGCGGAGCCGGTGGCGGCTGGTGAGGAGATCAGGCGGGAAGGAATCCGATCGATGCCGATGAAACGTGCGACCTCCTCGATGAGGTCGGCTTCGCGTGTGAGATCCGGCCGCCAGGAGGGAGGTTGCCAGAGGTTGTCGCCGTCCTGCACGAGCCCGAATGCCGAAAGCGCGGCCGCAATTTCCTCATCCGGAATCTGCGCACCCAGAACCATGCGGCAGCGGTCACCATGAATGGCGACTTTCCCCCGTGCGACTTCGGGAACACCCAGAGAAACCGTGGTCCCGTCGGCGATGCCGCCTGCGAGCTCGAGGATGAGGGCGGTGGCACGGGACGATGCAGTCAGCACTCCGGCAGGGTCCACTCCGCGTTCGAAGCGATAGCTAGAATCGCTGTGCAGGCCGAGTCCGCGGGCTGTGCGGCGGATTGTTGCGGGATTAAAAACGGCACTCTCCAAAAGGATATCGACGGTTGTCTCCCCGACGCCGCTCGACTCACCCCCCATGACACCTGCCAGTGCAAGCGGGCCCGACGAATCGGCAATAAAGAGTGCATCGGAGGCAGGACGATAATCCCTTCCATCCAGCGCGTAAAGCGATTCTCCTTCGCGGGCACGACGAACGACAAGGGGTCCGTCCACCCTGGCAGCGTCGAAGGCATGGAGAGGCTGACCGAGTTCCAGCATCACGTAATTGGTGACAT